>JBLGAM010000001.1:0-70130 GCA_047612305.1 Planctomycetota bacterium
CTCGGCTTTTGAATGCAGCTCGGGTAAAAGGATTTAAGTCGCTTTTCAGCAATCAATTTTCCCTTCAGGATAAGATTCAAATCACAGGAGAGACTGAGCAAATCCGAGATTTGGCTACCAAAGGAACTATAGTAATGGTACCAACCCATTTTAGTAATTTGGATAGCATTCTAATCGGATGGATTATCTCTGTTCTTGGATTGCCCCCATTCATTTATGGGGCGGGACTTAACCTTTTCAACATTTCAATTTTCGCCTACTTCATGAATGCGCTCGGTGCCTATAAAGTGGACCGTCGTAAGAAGAATTTGATGTATCTGGAGACTTTGAAGACCTACTCCAAGGAAGCGATCCAGTTTGGCTGTCATAGCTTATTTTTTCCAGGTGGCACCAGATCCCGAAGTGGCATGATCGAGTCTAGGTTGAAGCTTGGCTTACTTAGCACCGCTATAGAAGCACAGCGCGCAAATTATCAGGCGGGCATCACTGATATTTCGGGGAAGATATTCATCGTGCCAGTTACGATTAACTATCATTTTGTCCTTGAAGCACCTGGCCTGATTCGAGACCACTTAAGTATCACCGGACAAGAACGTTACTATAAGGAGAACGATGAATTCTCCTCTTCCTACAAAATCTCAAAGTTTCTGGTAAAGTTCTTCACCAAAGGATCTGATATTTCGGTATCCATTGGAAAGGCGATGGATGTACTAGGAAATTATGTTGACAAAGACGGTAGAACAATCGATAAAAATGGAAGACAAATCGATACGAGCGATTATTTCACGTCGGATGGAGTGGTGACCATAGATACGCAGCGTGAAGAAGAATATACCAATATGCTGGGTAAGCGAATCGTGGAAGAGTTTCACAAAATCAATCGCGTATTCAGTTCACATTTGGTGGCTTTTACTGCCTTTGAGTTGATCAAAAATGAAAATAAAAAGCTTGATCTTTTTGAGTTGCTTCGATTACCTGAGGAGGACTTGATCATTGATTACGAGGTGTTTAGAGAGTCATGCCAACGTGTATTGACTACAGTTTATGAATTAAAGGCTCAGGGATTGATCAATACTGCTCCACATTTAAATACAGCTATCGATGAGATTATCCTTCATGGGATGGATAATGTAGGGATGTATCATGCAAAGAGACCGTTAATTCGGGATGAGAATGGAGCCATTACCACACAAGACATGAGTTTACTTTATTTTTACCACAATAGATTGACCGGATATGGACTCGAAAAACTCTTCTAAAAAGGAAAAAGTCATCGGAGTGATTGGTGTGGGAAGCTTTGGAACTGCTATCGCAAACATGCTTGCAGAAAAAAGCCAAGTGATCGTCTACTCCCGAAAAGCTGAAGTTGTTGTTGAAATCAATAGCGTTCATACCGCTCAAGGCAAGGAACTATCCAAAAGCATTAAGGCCACAATAGATCCTGAGGAGATTTGCCAACAATGCGAGGTATTGTTTTTCATGATTCCTTCTTCAGCATTCCAACAAGTGGTCCGGACATTCGCTCCGTTTTTGTTTCCTTATCACTTGATCATCCATGGGACCAAGGGTTTGAGTCTGAATCTGGATCCGGGTGAATCACTCGAGACGGTCAAAAAAATCAGAAGAAGCCAGATCCTCACCATGAGCGAAGTGATCCTTCAGGAAACAGTTGCGGTAAGAGTTGGGTGCCTGGCCGGGCCTAATCTTTCGAAGGAACTTACGAAAGGTCAACCTGCAGCTACGGTGATTGCCAGCAAATACAATGAAGTGATCCTAGAAGGACAGCGCTTGCTACGATCTGAGAAATTTCAGGTTTACGGTAATTCTGATATTATAGGCGTGGAATTATCGGGAGTTTTGAAAAATATCATAGCGATTTCAGCAGGAGCTTTAGCTGGATTAGGACTCGGAGAAAATGCAAAAGGTTTATTGATCTCAAGAGGGATGGTAGAAATGGTGCATTTGAGTAATGCATTGGGAGGAAGTGTCAAATCAGTTTTTGGGTTAGCGGGAATCGGAGATTTGGTCACCACTTGTAATTCTGTTGATTCGAGGAATTTTACGGTAGGCTTTAGACTTGCCAAAGGAGAAACTCTCGAGGAGATTTTGGATGATATGGAGGAAGTTGCAGAAGGAATCAATACTGTTCGGATTATTAAAGCATTTTTGGAGACTTCCCAGCTTCGCGCTCCGATCACCGAAAACCTTTATCGGGTGTTATTCGAGGATTTGGAAATTGAGGAGGCACTTCAGTTTTTGATGAAATACCCCTTCAGTGTGGATGTTGACTTCGTTTAAAATTTAGGGTTTTCCCCTTACTCTTTTTTACTAGTATGTTTCGAAGGCCATCTCAGTGGTCTGATAATGAGTTTTTTAACCAAGGATGAGAGCAATAAAATCAGATAGGAGGAGTTTTTGTCCTTTCAGGAGAGTAGCGAATTTTGGCTTTTTTGAACCTGAGAAGGAAGGTTAATCAGTTTTTCCCAATCCAAAAAACCTTTCAAGAAAGAGTAAAAGGGGATTACATACTGGTGCGCAACTGAGCTAAATCTTGAAGGATGATATCCTTTAAGAAAAAGGGAAGTCCTGATTTTTGAGTAGTTACTTGAAAGTAAAAAAAAGGGAATTTCGACCGAAATATTTTCTAGATATAGAACGATTGAAGCGAAACAAAGGGTTGGGCTGCAACTTAATTATCGTTTACCTAGTAGGGATTATTTTCACCAATAATCCTGTTCCTTCAGTGATCGCATATAGATAGCCATCTGGACTTTGAGATACTTGACGCACTCTTCCAATATTCGGAAAAAGCTTTTCTTCCTTAGAAAAAGTCGTTCCATTCATTTCTATTCTAGCAATATGTTGTTTGGACAATGCTGCCACTAAAATATTCCCATTCCACTCAGGATAGCGATCTGAAGTAACCAAGGTCATGCCGCAAGTAGCAATAGATGGAACCCAATAATGTTTTGGTTGCTCCATTCCATCTTTTGAAGTGATGTTGGAAATTGGCGCCCCGTTGTAATTGATGCCGTATGTAATCACTGGCCAACCATAGTTTTTAGCTTTTTCGATCAAATTTAGTTCATCGCCACCTTGTGGCCCATGCTCGACAGACCAGATTCGATCATTCTTTTGATCGTAGATCATGCCTTGTGGATTCCGATTCCCGTAAGTCCAAATTGAGGAAACTGCTCCGGGAGTATTTACGAAAGGATTGTCAGATGGAATAATTCCATCGTCTTTGATACGGTGAACTTTCCCATGAGAATTGCTTAAGTCCTGCGCGTTATTCATGGCATTTCTTTCCCCGTTTGTGAAAAAAAGGAAGTTGGACTTATCAAAAATGATTCGACTTCCATAATGTGTGCCTCCATTCCAGGCTGGGGTTGTAACGATTAAATCCTGAAAATCTGAGACGCTAGATCCATTTAATTTAAATCTAGCGATCGTTGTTGCGCCTCCCCCAGGAACTGTTTTCGCATAAGAGATGTAAATCCAGCCGTTCTGACTGTAGTTTGGGTGAGTTGCAATATCGAGTAAGCCAGCTTGACCGTTCACATACATGGATGGAAGCCCCGTTACTTTGGTACCGGTGAATTTATCTTTCTCAAAAACCAGAATTTCGCCTTTTCGCTCAGTGACCAACATTCTATCTCCACCTATCCAAGTCATTCCCCAAGGATTCTGAAGTCCGGCGTAGAGTGTGTCAACTTTAACGGAAAGCTTGTCAGTTTGGGTAGTAAACTTTAGATCGGCCGCTAAAGGAGGGGTAATATCTTCTAAATTTCTCTGAGAGCAAGCTGTGCTCATCGTCAGAAGCGTGATCATCAAAAAGGAAAAAGTGAGTTTCATAGAGCTAACTTATATTTCAACTTAAAAACGCCCTAAAATTCAAATGGTTTAGAGTGAGTTAATCAAACAAAAAAAATCCCTCCAAAAATCATAATTGACAATTGCATGTCCATTGTTGATTTTGGAGGGATAATTAATTTTCTAATATCTTATCGTATTGGGATCAGTTTTATCATAAGACCTGTTGCTTCGGTGATCGCATAGATGTATCCATCAGGGCTTTCTTTTATTTGACGAACTCTTCCGATGTCCTGAAGCATGATTTCTTGAGTCCCTGCAGTGGCTCCATCCATATCTACTCGATTGATGTGCATTTTTGCCAAAGCACCGATCAAAATATCACCTTTCCATGCTGGATATCTATCAGAAGTAACTAATGCTACGCCTGCTGTGGCGATTGAAGGAACGTAATAAGTCAAAGGTTGCTCCATTCCTTCTTTCTCTGTGATTTCGGTGATCGGAGTACCATCGTAGTTGACACCATAGGTAATCACTGGCCAGCCATAATTTTTTCCTTTTTGGATGAGGTTTAATTCATCACCACCCATCGGGCCGTGCTCAGTCTCATAAAGACGGTCATTTGCTTTGTCATAAACAAGGCCTTGTGGATTTCTATTTCCATAAGTCCAGATTGAAGGTATAGCTCCAGGAGTATTGACAAATGGATTGTCGGTAGGAATTCTTCCATCATCATGAATTCTGTGGATTTTCCCATGTGAATTGGTCAAATCTTGGGCATTTTCCGGCATATTTCCTTTATCTCCATTGGAGAAATAGAGATAGCCATCATTGTCAAATACAATACGACTTCCGAAGTGTCTACCACCATCCCATGCTGGGCCTGCAGTGATTAACTCCTCTTGTTGGACGGCGTTATTTCCCTCCAGCTTAAATCTCATTACCGTAGTAGCCCCAGTGCTGTCCGGCATATTCTTTCCAAAAGTGATATAGATCCATCCATTATCCTCAAATTGAGGATGTGTATTGATGTCAAGCAATCCTGATTGACCTACATTCCATACTGCGGGAAGTCCCTGAACTTTTTCTCCGGTGAATTTATCGTCTTGAAAAATTAGAATTTCACCTTCTTTTTCGGTGACAAGCATTTTGCCGTCACCCAGCCAAGTCATGCCCCAGGGGTTATTAAATTCGGTATAAAGCGTATCGACGTTCAAAAGCAAGTTCTCCGTTTGAACTGCATAAGTTTCGTCGATAGGCTCTTCTACGACTGTGTCTTTGGTCTCACAAGAGTAAGACATCATAAGCACCCCCGCCAGCGCGGCAAGAGCAAAATAGCGTTTGATTGATTTCATAGGTTTTAAATGTTGTTGGTGCAAGATACTGAACTTACACTTTACCTCGAACAATCTTTTCTCAATGGCTGATTTCGGTGATTTGGTCCAAATTTTTCGATATATATTGGTGGACATCCTGAACAAGCTCAACAGATCCTATAAAAAGTGGGGTTCTTTGATGAAGATTCGTTGGGATAATGTCAAGGATTCGAATATTTCCGTCGGTTGCCATTGCTCCTGACTGTTCAGCTATAAATGCCAAAGCATTTGCCTCGTAAAGTAGACGGATCTTTCCCGAAGGGTTTTTCACAGTTGCAGGATATAAGTAAATCCCCCCTTTTAATAAGTTTCTATGGAAATCTGCAACAAGCGACCCAATGTATCGTGCGGCAAATTTCTGTTTTTTACAGGAAGATATATAGGCAAGAATACTTAGATCAAACTCGTTACTGATGCCTTCATTGACCGAATATATTTGACCAGATTTTGGAGCTTGAATGTCTGGATGAGAGAGGAAAAATTCGCCTAGGGAATTTTCATAGGTGAAGCCATTCACTCCGCATCCAGTAGTGTAGACAAGCATAGTAGAGGATCCATAAAGCACATATCCAGCAGCAACTTGCTGGCTTCCAGGCTGCATAATATCTTCTTGTAGGATCGGGCTTCCAATTGGGGATTTCCTTCGATAAATAGAAAAAATCGTTCCAATGCTGATGTTTACTTCAATGTTGGAGCTTCCATCTAAGGGGTCGATTGCAACCACGTATTTACCTGATTTATTTTGTAGATCAATGACGGCATCTTCCTCCTCCGATACGATAGCGCAGACCTCGCCGCCTTTGCTTAGAGCTCTCATAAATCGGATGTTGGCAATTACATCTAATTTCTGTTGCTCTTCTCCCTGTATATTGATCTGCCCAAAAGCTCCGCCAATGTTGGAAAGACCTGCCCGGTTAGTCTCCCGATTTACTATCTTGGCAGCTAAAGCAATGTCTCGGAGCAGCTGCGAAAGTTCACCGGATGCAAAGGGGAAATCGCTTTGTTTGAGTTTGATAAATCGATCAAGTGTGGTGCCGACTGCGTAGGCCAAGCCACTTTGATTTGGAAGGTAAGGGAGAATTTTCATTACTTGGAAAAGTACAATTAATACTAAGTTTAGATTAAAATTAGGAATAATTATTTATGGCAAAAACAGTTATTTATAAATTTGGTGGGGCCTCGGTAAAAGATGCGACTTCAGTAAGAAACTTAGCTGATATTTTGCGTAATCGATTGCGGAAAAATCTGATAATTGTGATTTCCGCAATGGGAAAAACCACAAATGCTATTGAGGGCCTCATTTCAGACAAACTCGATCAGAGAGATTATTATCGGAATAGTGCAAATTTAAAATCTTATCATTTGGAGATTTGTCAAGAATTGTTTCCTGAGAACCACTCTATTTTTTATAAAGTTGAAAATCTCTTCATTCAGCTAAATCACGATTTGGAGCTTCCGCTTAGCCAGGATAACTATGATGAGTTTTATGATCGCGTGATTTGCTACGGGGAGTTGCTTGCCACACATATTGTGATGGAGTTTCTTTGCTCTATTGACCTAATTGTTGTTTGGAAGGATGCTCGTGAATTGATTCAAACTGATAGTGATTTTCGGTTTGCGAAAGTCAACTGGGAGCTTACCAAAAAGAAATGCCGAAATCAGCTTCTTCCCATTTTAGAACAATTTCCAGTAGTCACACAGGGCTTTATCGGGTCGGATTCAAAAGGGCGAACAACCACGCTGGGTAGAGAGGGATCTGATTTTACCGCTGCTATTCTTGCCTCTAGTCTAAATGCAAGCTCAGTGACGATTTGGAAAGATGTCCCTGGGATCTTAAACGCTGATCCAAAATTTTTTCCAGACACACAGTTATTTGATGAATTAGAATACAGTCAGGCTGCCGAAATGACCTATTACGGAGCTTCGGTGATTCATCCCAAGACTATTAAACCACTGGCTAATTTAAATATCCCACTTTTCGTGAAGTCATTTTTATACCCTGAGGCTGCTGGTACTAAAATTTTTGGGGAAGCTAAACCACATCAGATTCCCACCATTATTTTGAAAGAAAATCAAGTTCTAGTCAGTTTCAAGGTTAAGGATTTTACCTTCATCGAAGAGTATCATATCCATCACGTTTACGATCAACTGCAGCAATTGAAGTTACCTGTTAATATGCTTCAAACTTCTGCGATTACAATTTCGATTGTGATTGATGCCCAACTTTTCAAACTGGAGCAGCTTTTAAAAAGACTCAAAGACCAGTTTGAGATACGGTATAATGAAGGGTTGGAATTATTGACTGTACTTCATCCGAATGAAAAAGTAATCGCTGAACAACTAGAAAGATTTGAATCCTTGCTCGAGCAAAGTACCCGAACAACTTTTCAGATCGTAAGAAGAGCTAAAGAGAATTAAGATTGAACATTTGACTTGCATTCCTTATATTCAACTGATTTAAAGCTGTGTCCTCATAGATACTAGCCCAATCAATTCACTAATCAGCCCCTACTAACTCAATCATGAAATCAAGACGAATTTTCCTCCAAAAAGCGAGCTTATCTGCCTTAGCGTTTACTGCTCTTCCAGCTTTTTCGAATTCAATAAAAAACACTTCCCGTAAGGACGATAAAATACTACGAGTAGCAATAATGGGATTAGGGAGCTATGGGACTCGAGTAGCTGAGGCAATTAAGGAAAGTAAACGTGCTAGGCTCGTGGGTGTGATTAGCGGAACTCCATCTAAAGTCACTGACTGGCAGAGCAAGTATGGGATTCCTGACAAAAACTGTTACAACTATGAGAATTTTGACCAAATCAAGGATAACCCAGATATCGATGCGGTTTATGTGATTACCCCAAATGCGCTTCATAAAGATCAAGTCATTCGAGTAGCTAAAGCTGGGAAGCATGTTATTTGTGAAAAGCCAATGGCTATCAATGCAAAAGATGGACAGGCTATGGTAGATGCATGCAAAGCTGCAGGTGTACAGCTATTAATTGGCTATCGAATGCATTTCGAAGCTAATACCCTCGAAGCGATCCGAATGAGAAAGTCCGGAGAGTTGGGCGAAGTGAAATTTTTTCAAGGTTTAAGCGGATTTGTGATTGGTGACCCCACACAATGGAGGTTAAACCCCAAACTTTCTGGTGGAGGAGCTATGATGGATATTGGGATCTATTCAATCAACGGCGCACGATACCTGCTAGGAGAGGAGCCTATCTGGGTAACTGCTCAAGAGACTAAAACTGATCCGGTGAAGTTTAAGGAAGGAATCGATGAGACAATCCAGTTTCAAATGGGATTCCCAAGCGGAGCCGTCGCCTCTTGCTTATCAACTTACGCGATGAACGGATTGGATAAATTTTTCCTCAATGGATCAAAAGGTTGGGTAGAGATGCAACCCTGTTCTGGCTATGGACCGATTAAAGGAATAACAAGTAAGGGCCCATTGGAATTGCCTCATGTAACTCATCAAGCAGTGCAGATGGATCGGATGGCAGCAATTCTCTTTGACGGAGCAAAACCTGAAGTGCCTGTAAACGGGGAAGAAGGTGTGAAAGACATGAAAATTATCGATGCAATCTTTGCCGCTGTCAAATCGGGAAAAAAGGTAAGCCTCACGTAAGTTTTTCTCCATCTTCAAGGATCAATTGCATAAAAACTATATCTAACCATCGATCAAATTTGTGGCCCACTTCCTTGAAGCGGGCTACTTCTTTGAATCCCAATTTCTGATGAAATAGGTAGCTTCCTTCGTTTGAACTATCAATCCCTCCAATCATCGTGTGGTAGCCAGACTGCTTTGCGATCTGAATCAATTCCAAAAGTAATTTCGTGCCGATTCCTTGACCTCTAAAGTCTGATGCGAGGTAGACGGAATGTTCTACTGTAAAACGGTAGCCTGGCTTTGGGCGGAAGCTACCGTAGGTAGCAAAGCCTACTACTTTTTCGGCAGAAGTGGCGGCAATAATAGGAAATCCCTCTTTTTGTTTCCCTTCAAACCAATCAGTTTGCTCGTGAATTGATTTTGGAACAAAGTCATAATTGATGGTGGAATTGAGAATTTCAAAATTATTGATCGCAAGAATTTCTTGAAGATCTGAATGCCTTGCAGGTCGAATCTGGATCATTTATTATCGAATAAGTTTGTTGACCGTCCGCTCGATTCCTGGCAGATAGGAAACGCCAAAAAGATTCAAATGAACCAATAATGGGTAAAGATTATAGATTCCAACGCGCTGATCAAATCCTGGAGCTAGTGGAAAAACTGATTCATAGGATTCATAAAAAGCTGAATCAAAGCCACCGAACAATTTGCTGAATGCCAAATCCATCTCCCGGTGTCCATAATAAACAGCAGGATCGATTAGGCAAGGTTGGCCTTCACTAGTGATGAGAACATTGCCTGACCATAGATCTCCATGCACCAAAGCGGGTTTCTCTACTGGGAAAATTGTCTCGATTTTAGGGTATATTTCTTGGAATTTTTTTAAAAAATCAAGCGGAATCAATTGGTCGAAATAAGCTTTACCTACTAAGGGCTCGAGACGTTCTTGAATATAAAATGTGCTCCAATTCTTAGTAGGATTATTTTTTTGAGGAATAGAAGCGATGTAATTATCCTCCTCCAATCCAAAAAAAAGGGATTCGGATAAGTGGAGATGTGCCAAGCCTAGTCCAAGATTTTCCCAATAATTGGGCTGAGATCGACCTGTCGGTATAAATTCCGATAAGAGGTAATTATAATCTTCAATTCTCCCGGTGCCAAAAGTTTCAGGGATTTTCAAAAAGGTTGATTGCTTGAGCAGATTTAGTCCAGAGGCCTCGTTTGAAAGGATATTGCGTTCATGGTCAAAATTCATTTTCAGGAAAAACAATCCCTCTGAAGAATCTAATTGGATTCCTTGGTTGAGATTTCCCGCGGCGATTAGAGAGGCAGATTTTAATTTAGTGCCAAATCCAAAACACTCAAATAGAACTTGTTCATAGATCTCATTGAGATCAAACATAGAGCTGATGAATTACAATAACTTTGTTTAAAAAATTCTCAATCGCTTCATCCAAAATTTGATAAATCTCTTCAAAAGCTTCTTCTCCTCCGTAGTATGGATCGGGAACAGATAAACCTTTGGTATGATTTGTAAAATCCCGCATGAGGTAAATCTCTTTGTTTGGGAATCCAAACCGCACCTTTACTTGGTCTAAGACCTTGAAATTATTTTCATCCATTACCAAAATGTATTGAAAATCTCTAAAATCGGTACGGTGAACTTGCCTTGCGCGATGGTGAGTCGAGAGCCCATATTTTTTAGCACAACATAAGGTGCGCTCGTCGGGCAATTCTCCAATATGGTAATCAGAGGTGCCAGCACTGTCTGATTTGAATTGATTTTGCATTCCCGCAAGTGCGATTTTTTTATTAAAAATTGCTTCTGCCAATGGAGAACGGCAAATATTACCAAGACAAACGAACAGAACTTTAATCATATAATCACAACATTGAATTTGAAGGCTAAAAAAAAATCGGGGTTACTAACTTACTTAATTTTGAGAGGAATAGTATAGTGATTTTGGGTTTTTACAAAAAAAAAGTCCTAAAGGCAAGTCAACACACTTATTGCAAATCCTCAGGAAAAGGATTTGCTCTCGATTACCTACTTTTGGGGAATGAAGTGGTTTTACCGATTAGGGATTTTCATTATTAGAGGCTTATTGCCACTTGCTGCTTTGTTTAATTCCAAAGTTGCTCGCTTTTTGGAAGGCCGTATAGATCTTTTTGAAAAATTAGATCACTTCCGATCCGGATATAGTGGGCCTGTTGCCTGGTTTCATGTCTCTTCACTTGGAGAATATGAGCAAGCAAAGCCGGTGATAGAGGTCTTGAAAAATGCTCGACCGGAACTTCAAATTGCACTTAGTTTCTTTAGCCCATCGGGCTACGATCAATTGGTTAAAAAATCATCCACGCTGATTGATTTCATCACCTATATTCCTTTGGATAGTAAGCGACAAGCGGAAAGATTTGTGGCTATCCTAAAACCTGTACTAGTTTTCTTTGTCAAATACGATCTTTGGTATCACCATGTACAGGCCAGTAAGCGATTGGAAGCTGAGCTTTATTTGATTTCTGCCTCCTTTCGACCCAATCAAATTTATTTTTCCCGATTCACTTTTTTTCAAAACTTGATCAAATCCTTTGATGTGATATTCACACAAAACAAGCAAAGTGTCACATTACTGGAATCTATAGGCTACTCAGGAGGAATCGTTACTGGTGATACTCGGTTTGATCGGGTGATTGCTACTGCTCTTGAGCCGAAACAGTTTCCAGAGTTCTTGGGCTGGGCTGGGCAGGAACAAGTGCTGGTCGCGGGTTCGGTTTGGGAAGAAGATATGCAGCTATTGATACCAGAAATAAATACTAACCCACAGTTTCGATGGATTATTGCTCCTCACTCTCTTGATCCTGAACCGATGAATAAATGGATATCTTCCATTTCTCAAAAGGCAATTTTGTATTCTGGTTGGGATAGAAGAGAAACAGACGCAAGAGTAATCCTGGTCGATAACATCGGAATGCTGAGTTCTTTGTACCAGTTTGGTAAAGTCGCATATGTTGGTGGAGCGTTTGGGAAAGGACTACATAATATTTTAGAGCCAATTGGCTTTAAAATCCCAGTACTATTTGGCAAGCTTAAGAGAAAGGAGAAATTTCCTGAGGCAGGACAGAGTAGGGAAGAAGGCTGTGGGTTTGAGGTAGAAAATTCGGTCGAATTGAAAAACACCATGAAATTATTAGAAGATCCTCAGGCATATTCTGAAAGTAAAGCAGGGGCAAGTCAATGGCTCGTAGCTAATCAAGGAGCATCCGAACGTATTCTAAAAGAAGTCCTTAAAAGATACCAATCATGAAAGGAAGAGTAATTAAATCAACTGGAAGTTGGTACATCGTGCAGACAGATTCTCAATTGGTCTCAGCGAGGCTAAAGGGAAAATTTAAGCAAGATGAGTTGAAGCTGACCAATCCTATAGCGGTTGGTGATTGGGTGATATTGGAGAAAGAGCCAAATCTAGAGACTGCAATTATCACTGAGATACTTCCCAGAGATAATTATGTGATTCGAAAGTCTACACGTAAGCAGCATTTCTCGCATATCATTGCTAGTAATCTTGACCAAGCCATGCTGGTCATCACCATGAAGAACCCACGGACATCCTTAGGTTTTATTGATAGATTTCTTGTCAGTACAGAGAGCTTCCGAATTCCAGCAATTCTTGTGGTCAATAAGATGGACTTGCTAGCTGGGGAATCGGCAGAGGATTGGTTACTAGATATTCATGAGATTTATGAGCCGCTTGGCTATTCAGTTATTGAAGTGTCTGCCCTTTATACCGAAAACCCCAAGGAGCTTTTCCAACCCATTTTAGCTAATAAGACGACGCTGATCTCTGGACATTCCGGGGTAGGAAAATCTACTTTATTGAATGCTTTGATTCCTGAAGCTGCTCAGAGTACGAAGGAGATTTCCTCATTCAGTGACAAGGGAGTTCATACGACCACATTTGCGGAGCTTTTCCCTTTGGAATATGAGGGAAGTCTAATCGATACACCAGGAATCAAGGAGTTTGGGATTTTGGATGTGGATGATTTTGAATTATCCCATTATTTCCCTGAAATGCGAAAGTACCTCGGTCAGTGCAAATACAATAACTGCCAGCATGTGAATGAGCCCGGATGCATGGTACTGAAAAAAATGGAACAGGGTTATATCCATCCCTATCGCTACGAAAGCTATTTGAATATCCTAAATGAAGAGGATAACCGTAGATAGCGGTTGGATTAAATTTTGAATCCGGCTTTAAATTCTTAATTTTCATTTTTAGAAAAAAACATGAGCGAAGTACTCAATCACGATCAGATCAAAAAGAAAATTACTCGAATGGCGTATGAGATTTACGAACGCAATTTAGGTTCGGGTGCAGTCGTTTTTGCGGGAATTTCTGGTATGGGAAAGACGCTGGCTGGACTCTTAGCAGCTGAATTACAAGCTATCTCAAATTTGAAAATCGAGGAAGTTGAAATCCTGCTGGACAAATCAAACCTGGCAAAATCCGAGGTGGAGCTTTCGAGTCCTATTGAGCTTGAAGGGAAAACGCTTCTAATTGTTGACGATGTCTTAAATACAGGAAAGACACTTGCTTATGCGATGAAGCCATTTTTGGATGTCGAGCTGTATAAGATGGAAGTGGCTGTTTTGGTCAACCGAAGCCATGGATTATTCCCTATTCGACCAGATTATACTGGATATGAGCTTTCTACTACACTGAATGAGCATATTCGAGTAGATTTTTCTTCCGAAAATAATTACTCAGTTCACCTGCTATAAAGCCATGTCAGTACATTCTTCAGCGAATATCAAACGAATCACTACCCACATTCTTCAAGAAATGAAGGATCGAGGTGAGAAGATCTCCATGCTTACTGCGTATGATTACTCCATGGCGAAGATTGTAGATGCAGCTGGTATAGATATCATCTTGGTGGGCGACTCAGCTTCTAATGTGATGGCTGGTCATGAGACAACTCTTCCAATTACCTTAGATCAAATGATTTACCATGCTTCTGCTGTGGTAAGAGCTGTCAAGCGGTCATTCATCGTGGTGGATATTCCCTTTGGTAATTATCAAGGAAATAGCTCCGAAGCTTTGCGATCGGCGATCCGAATAATGAAAGAATCAGGTGCTCATGCCGTCAAAGTAGAAGGTGGAGCAGAGATCAAAGAATCCGTGATTCGAATTTTAAGTGCAGGTGTTCCTGTAATGGGTCACCTAGGTCTGACTCCTCAGTCAATCTACAAGTTTGGGACCTATGCTGTTCGAGCGAAAGAAGACGTCGAAGCAGAAAAACTCATTGAAGATGCCAAAGTATTGGAGGCATGTGGCTGTTTTGCTATTGTATTAGAAAAAATCCCTGCAGAACTAGCGACCAAAGTCGCCCAGACGATTTCCATTCCAGTAATCGGTATTGGTGCAGGTGGAGGAGTGGATGGCCAAGTACTCGTGATGCATGATATGCTGGGAATCACTCAAGAATTTAAGCCGCGGTTTTTACGGCAATATGCCGACCTGCAAGGAATCATGATGGAGGCTTTTACTAATTATATCAAGGATGTGAAGTCAAAAGATTTTCCAAATGAATCGGAGAGTTATTAAATAGATATACAATTAGTTTTTTTTAAAATCATAGCTTCTGTTTCCGATAAATTCAGTCATCGACCCTTTGGCGGATTCTATATGATCTTGTATATCGCAACTCATATAATGTGATGCTAAATTTAGATCTCCTCCGTATACCATCACCAATTGTGGCGACCTCCGCGGACGTCACTTCGGTAAGTTTTTTTTCGGTGAAAATCCTTCTTAAATAAACGTCCCGCTTTAGTTCTGTTGAAAAATCAAACAAGCGAGAGCTCGCCATATGGCCCGCTACAAAGCGAACTTGGGAAGCTAACCGGGACAGCATTAGGTGAAGTGGTAAATCCTTTAGCAATTGATTTTAATCCTATTTGTTCGTTATCCTACGTTTCCACTGAAGCTGCCAATCTTAAATTAATGTCAGCCTTCACTTTAGTTGAGAGATAGTTAGCAAAGCTGGTTGAACTTGCATTCAAATTCACAAATGGGAAAATGAAGGTAAGCTCAGCTATATATTTGTCCCCAATATCTTTAGATAATTTAGAGCAAGTATCAACAAATGCCTCTTCTTCACGAACACTATTGAAGATCCCTTTGACCCAATAATCATATCTTGTAGAGGTGACCATAATGTGTATAGGCACTTGGTCAATGGAAGAAGCTACACCTTTGACTTTTTGGAGTCAGGATAATAATCAGTCTTTCCTGCTTCCCCGGGAGTTATTATTTCAAAATTATTTGCTTCCAATTCAGCATAATTCCCATCGATTATTTTCTGAAAATCAGGAATATCTACGCCACTCAATTGAACATTCGTACTAGCTTTTGTTAGAGAAACTGTAGTGGTTCGAATTACCCACATCATTTTGGCTATAGAAGTACTCGCCGAAGCTTCTTTGTATGTTTCAAATTGAGCCCGAAAATTTTGGAGGTAAACTCGTTTTTTTTTGCTCGTCTTTTGTGCTATAAATTTTTGTGTAACGCTATTTCAGGACGGGATAGACCTATTAATAAAAAAGACTGTAATGTAGAATTTTGGTCTTTTCTATTTTGTGCCAAAAGTTTTTTTTCTACTCTTGATCCTTGATGTGCTGATTTACCCGAAGGGTGAAATCACTAAGTACATTCATAAAATTAATGAATGCATCATATGGCGAATCATAAGGGCTAAAGTAGGAGTGAATGTCCCCATCCGAAAAGAATTTGGTACACATGTAATAAAAATGATCCGAGGTTTGAAGGTAGGTCCAATCACGCTTGATTTCAGGATCATTAATTTTAGCTACTAATTTTTCCAGTTTGTATAATTTACCAAAGGCCTCATCTTGGAGGTCATTACCGAGCCAAGCAGTTAAATCCCGCTCTTCATCAGCCCAAGAAATTGGAGTTGGAACATTGATTTTACCAATAGGCGGCACCTTTGAAACCACTTCTGAAGGGGTAGAAAAGCCATAATTGGTGTACTTAAATACAGCTTCAGGTAGATGTCTCATGAACTCAAAAATCCCAGTTTCCGCCCACTGGTGCTCTCCAAAAGTCTCATAATCCATAAATAAATTAACAACCTCTTCTGCTTGAGGGACATTATTAATCCACTTGACAAATTTGTCTGTGGTTAATGGGTAATCTGCCCAGGTTTTGTTTCCAAATCTAAAGGCGATGTCATCACTTAGCTGAAAGTTTTTTAATAGCACTTTCAGTTTTGGCTCTATGTTGTTGCAGTAGACATAATTTGGGCTTTTCCAGCCCAAGATATGCTTTGCCCCTTCGGTCAAAGTAGCCTCAAATCCCATTTCAGCAATCATGGCGCCGATCTGATCAGAATAAATTAATTCTGTGTTTCTAAAAACCTTTGGCTCATACCCGTTGAAGAGTTTTTTGATTTTCTCCTGATGATTTCTCACCATATTTTGAAACTCAGACTTGCTTTTCAATGAAGCTAATGAGTGACCATAGGTTTCATTTAAAAGCTCAACATGTCCTGTCTCAACTAATTTCTGAAAACTCTCCAAAACGTCAGGAGCATAGGATTCCATCTGATCCATAAAGGTCCCAGACATTGAAAAAGTTACTTTGAAACCCCCTTCATATTTGTTAATCAGGTCCAAAAGGAGGGCGTTCATAGGTAAGTAGCATTTTTGTGCTACTCGCCTCATTACACTTCGATTCAGAAAATCATCCCAATAATGGTGATCTTCTCCAATGTCAAAAAAACGATAGGGTTTTAATCGATAAGGTTGGTGTACCTGGAAGTAAAAACAGATAGTTCTCATGATTTCTCAGCTAATATGTTTTGATAGACAGTGACAAGTTTGGCAGCCACATGCTCCCATTTTAATTTTTTCAATTCTTCAGTACCCAACTCTCTGAACATTTTGGAAATGCCTTCATAGTGAAGTAAAGCAAAAGTTGCATCTGCCATGGCATCAATATCCCAGAAATCCACTTTAATGGCATTGTCTAGGACTTCTGCTACCCCGGATTGCTTCGAAATAATAACAGGGGTATTGTGTCTAACTGCTTCTAATGGTGATATGCCAAAAGGCTCGGATACTGAAGGCATGACATAGACATCACTAATAGCGTACATGTGGTCAACATCATCACCTTTTAAGAAGCCTGTAAAGTGAAATCTATCCGCAATTCGAAGTTCAGCTACCCGATCAATCATTCTATTCAATAAGTCTCCTGATCCAGCCATTACAAACCGAACGTTTGGGTCACGGTCGAGTACTTTTTTGGCAGCCTCAACAAAGTATTCAGGCCCCTTTTGAAAGGTGATTCTACCCAAGAAGGTTACAATTTTCTCAGGCACTTTTTTATTATAAGTCGATTTGATTATTGAAGCATCCAAGACAGCATTATGAAGGACGCTGACTTTGTGAGCTGGCACTCCATATTTCTTTACAATGGTGTTTTTAGTAAGCTGACTTACTGCACAGACGTGATCTGCAGCATGCATTCCTGCACGCTCGATTTCATATACCGGCTTGTTTACATTTTCTCCGGATCTGTCAAATTCAGTAGCATGTACGTGAGCTACCAATGGTTTACCACTTATTTCTTTAGCTGCAATTCCCGCTGGGAATGAGAGCCAATCATGTGCGTGGATAATGTCAAAATCATTCCGATCTCTCGCAATTTGGGCTCCAGTGAGGGCATAACGAGAAACCTCCTCCATGAGGTTTTTGCCATATTTGCCACTGAATTCATATTTAGTGGTGAATATGCTCTCATCTACATCTGTTCGGTCATGGATTGTATAATCAGTGAATTTCTGGTATTCCTCTGGTCCTAGGTAAGGGACTAAAAAGCTGCTTACTTCCAGATAAGTTAGATTCTTCCAAATTGACTTGAATTTTTTCTCACGATAATCAATCGAAATATCGGATGCATTGACAAAATCAGCCATGGGCTCTTCATCTCCCCAGAGTTTAGGGACTACAAAAATAACCTCCTGATTGCGATGAACCATTCCTTTGACTAAGCCGTAGCATGCCGTACCTAGTCCTCCAGAAATATGCGGTGGGAACTCCCATCCAAACATTAATACCTTCATATTAAACAGTTAAATCTTTTTACTCAAGTCCATTATTCGCAATAATTCTGCCACGCTCCAAGCTTGTGATACAGCGCCTTTAGGGCGGTGTGGAGGATCTCCATCAAAAATCTCGGCTACAGTTCCTACACCATATTGAGTCATGATACCGTCAAATCCATTAACTATTTTTTTGATAAAATTCCCCGCGGATTTGCCGTGAAGTTTGATATATCCTTCTACAAAATGACCCATTGGCCAGACCCAAACAGTCCCATTGTGGTAAGCATTGTCACGACTGATTTGATCGCCGAAATAATACCCTTTGTAGGCAGAGTCATCTGGAGCAAGAGATCGAAGACCTCTGGTAGTTAAAAGCTTAGATTTTACTGTCTCAAGAATTTGATCATTCTGATTTTCACTTAACATGGTGTAAGGAAGGGAAGTGGCGAAAACCATATTTGGGCGGATGGCCCAATCTTTTTCGTCTCCATTGACAAGGTCAGCCAGATAGCCATATTCGTCTGACCAGAATTCCTTTTCAAATGAATCTCTTACTTTGGCCGCTAGTAGTGCAATTTTTTCATCTCCCATCAGTTCATGATAGAAACATAACGCATTGTACCAAAGTGCCTGAATCTCCACAGGACATCCAATTCTAGGAGTAACGGGTCCATCTGAGGTAACTGCATCCATCCAGGTCAAGGCAATGCCTTCTTCGCCTCCATAAACGAGCCCATCAGGCTGTACATGAATATTAAAATCTGTGCCTAAAATGTACCCGTCAATGATCCCTTTTAACTTACCCAAGTATCTGTCTTTTATGGTTTTGGTGTCTTCAGTATAATAGATGTATTGCTGAAGTGACCAAAAAAACCAAAGAGGGGCATCTATGGAGTTCATGTTCGTCGTTACTCCACTTCCAACATTTGGGAAAAGCGGACCAGTTAATTCATCCGCCATTGTATCCATGATATCAAGAAATGTTTTGGTGTCTCCTTTTGTAAGGGTCAACCCAGGTGCAGCTACAAAGGTGTCCCTGCCCCACCAGCCAAACCAAGGGTAGCCAGCAATAATTCGGGTTTTTCCATTTCGATTTCTAATGAATTGCCCTGCAGAGTTCTTTAGACAATTTTCAAAGTTATTTCTAGGAATCCTTCGAGCAATTTCTTTTTCAAAGGCGTCCGTTCTTGTTTTGGGATCTGCTTCCGTAAGACCTGCGGAAAAAATTACAGACTCTCCTTTTTCGATATCAAATTCGAAATAACCCGGCACATAGAGATCCTCCTGGTAATTATAGCCACGTTCTCGCTCCATGATATACTCCACATCATAATACCAATCTGGTGCAGGTACAAATTCGCCCTTTTTTGAAATCTGAAGATAAAGAGGGTCGTATTGAGGGTATAAGTGGAAAGAAGCACCGTTTGGCACTTTCTTGAACTTCTGATTGATCTCAGTATTGGCCTTCATCAAGTCGTGGTATCCTCTGAATGCCAAGAAAGGCGAAATCCGAATTTTAGTGGGAGAGTGGGCTTCCAGTAAAGTGTAGCGAATCATCACTCGATCTCGATTAGTATCCAGAATTAATTCCTTTTGAAGTAATACTCCGCCTACTCGATAAGTAAGTTTTGGTATTGGTTCAGAATCAAAGTCTTCCAAATATTTATGCCCTCTCGGAGAATAATTCCCCGGAAATTTACTTATCCCAAGATTAAAACTTGCGCCATGTTGGATTACAGTTTCATGGACTGTAGAAAGCATGATGTGATTTTGGGAATCAATTTGCGGCTGAGGCACCACTAATAAGCCGTGGTATTTTCTTGTATTGCAGCCGATTATTGTGGTGCTAGTGTAAGCACCTGATTGATTTGACCTAATTATTTCCCTATCAAGGGAATAATTCAAGTTCACCAATTGTGTCTTATCGAAATGGATATAACTCATAGTAGAAAAATTCTAAAGAGTTAAAAATAGAGGTTTGCTTTGATAAGAAAAATGAAAAGACAAAAAATAAAGGTTACACTTCCATACACTCCTTATTTTTTAGGAATGAATCGCCTCATTCTGTATTTCTTCGAAATTTTTTAGAGATTCTTCAAACTTCCTAAGATAATTTTTTACTTGTTTGACGTTGATTGGTTTCATTGCCGGAAATTTTGGCGAGGCTTTAAATAAAGTAAACATCTGAAATTGGTTTAGTTTTTATAATTTGGTCAAATGTTATGCCAAAGGGCTCCATTTAAAAGTAAAGCCCCTCAATTTGAGGGGCTTTTGGGTGAAAGACCGGGTTCGAACCGGCGACCTCCGGATCCACAAACCGGCGCTCTAACCAACTGAGCTACAATCACCATTTTAATTTTGTTAAAGCATCTCTCCCGCTAGCAGTTTGCAAAAGTAGTGATTAACCTTTTTTGCTACAAGCAAGGATTTAACTTTTTATTAAAAATTTCATTCGATGCCCTTTTTGGCTTTCGTTAAATTGTCCATTATCATATGCTAAATGGCCTGAAACTATCGTATGAGTCACTTTAGACTTGAAAGTATGCCCTTCAAAAGGAGACCAGCCACACTTTGCTAAAATATTTTCTTTAGATACTGTCCAAGAGGAATTCAAATCGGCTAAAACTAAGTCTGCAAAATAGCCCTCACGGATGAATCCCCTTTCTTTGATTCGGAAGAGTTTTGCAACATTATGGCACATTTTCTCGGCGATTTTTTCTAAACTGATTTTCCCGGCATGATGAAAGTCTAACATCGCCACTAAGTTATGTTGATTCAGCGGGCCTCCAGAAGGAGCCTTAGTATAGATCTGGGCTTTTTCTTCTAGAGTGTGTGGCGCATGATCGGTAGCGATCACATCTATTTTATCATCCAAAACTGCCTGGAAAATGGCGTCCCGATCTTTAGAGGTTTTTATAGCTGGATTCCATTTAATTAAATTGCCTTTTTCTTCATAATCCTCTTCTGAAAACCACATGTGATGGATGCAAGCTTCCGCGGTGATATGTTTATCCTCCAAAGGAATAGTATTATCAAAAAGCTCGATTTCTTTGGCTGTGCTGATGTGTAGGATATGCAATCGGGTGCCATATTTCTTCGCCATAGCCACTGCGCGACTTGATGCATCATAACATGCTTCAACTGAACGGATTTTAGGATGAAATTTTACTGGAATATCATCCCCGTATATAGCTTTGTATTCAGCAAGATTGGTGGCTATAATGTGATCATTTTCGCTATGGATTGCGATAAGTGCTTTGCATTCTCTGAAGATTCCTTCTAGCGATTCAATATCGTCAACGACCATATTTCCGGTGGAAGAACCCTGAAAAATTTTCAACCCACATACATTTTCAAAATCAACTTTGAGTATTTCGTCTAAGTTGCTATTAGTTGCTCCAAAGAAGAAGGAATAATTTGCAAGAGAAACCTCAGCTGCTCGGTTGTATTTGTCTTCTAGAAGTGGCAAAGTTACTGCTTGAGGAACTGTGTTTGGCATTTCCATATAAGAAGTAGTGCCACCTGCTACACCTGCTTTTGCTTCGGTATAGATTTCGCCTTTACGGGTCAATCCGGGTTCTCGAAAATGTACTTGATCGTCAATGATTCCTGGGAAAAGATGCTTTCCGCTTCCGTCTATGTGAATATCAGCTTTCTCATTTGAAAGGTTTGGGCCTATTTTGCTGATTCTTCCTTCTTTGATCAATACATCGCCCAGATTAATTTGGCCTTCATTGACTATCTTTGCACTGGTGATCAAAATACTTTTCATTTTTTTCGCTAATCAATCAGGTTTATTACTCCCTTCAAACATAACGAATCATGTCCAATGAAACCCCAACTTTTGACGTTTTTAAGTTAAATCGTCAGCTTTTGGAAGCAGTAGCTGTGGCAGGTTATTTAACGCCGACGCCTATTCAGCTAAAAGCTATTCCTTTGGCTTTAGCAGGGCATGATGTTTTAGGAATAGCTCAAACCGGTACCGGGAAAACAGCAGCCTATATTTTGCCATTACTCATGAAAGTGAAGTATGCTCAAGGAATGCATCCTAAAGCGCTGATTTTAGCTCCTACCAGAGAACTAGCGATGCAAATCGAGGAAGTTGCCATTCAGATGGCAGAGAATACCGATCTGAGGATAGTTTGCTTATACGGTGGGTTGGGTCCAAAGACACAAATCGAATTGATCGAAGCTGGAGTGGATATAATTATTTCTACGACGGGTAGATTTTTGGATCTCTATAAAAAGGGAAAAATCTTTACCAAGGAGATTAAAACAATGATTTTGGATGAGGCTGATAAAATGATGGATATGGGGTTTATGCCTCAGATCCGAAATGTTTTAGAGATCATTCCTGTAAAGCGTCAAAATTTACTTTTCTCTGCCACATTTAGTGATCGAGTTGAAAAACTAGCTGCAGAGTTTTTGGAATTTCCAGAGCGAGTAGAAGTTACTCCTTCTGCGACCACCGCTGAGACTATTGCTCAAGTGAAATACTTAGTGCCAAATATCAGGACCAAGATTAATTTGCTTGGGGAGCTACTTAAGCAGGAGGATATTGTCAGGGCGATCATCTTTACACGATCACGGAAAAATGCGGAGGAGGTATATGCCTTTATAAAAAATCGAGTCGAAGGAGAAGTTCGTGTGATTCATGCCAATAAAGGACAAAATACTAGAATCAACTCTATCGATGATTTCAAATCTGGTGACGTTCGTCTCCTTGTCGCCACTGACGTAGCCTCCAGAGGATTGGATGTAACCTTGGTTTCACATGTGATCAATTTTGATGTGCCATTGATTTATGAGGACTATGTGCATCGAATTGGGCGTACAGGCAGAGCCACACATGAGGGGAAAGCCATTACTTTTGTCAATCCTGCTGAGGCTTACCATTTTCAGCGTATCGAAGAATTGATCCGCATGGATGTGGCAGAGCTTGAAATCCCAACTCAAGTGGATGTGCCAGAAACGCCTTTTGCAGAACGTCAAGCTTACGCTAGGGAGTTGGATCACCTAATGCAGCGGGATAATCCCGATTACAAGGGTGCTTTTCATGATAAAAAGGAACACAAAAAGCCTAATTTGTTTAAAGAAAAGGAGAAAGAAGAGAAGAAACGTGGCAATAAAAACTCCAAAGCAAAAACCAACAGGAATCAGCTAAAAACTAAGCACCAGAAGAATAAAGGGAAGTAAAAGAAGTTAAATTTCTTTAAGGGAATATTTTTTAGTGCTGTAGCTCTTATTTTTCGAAATGAATAGTACTTAATACTGCTTTGTTTTCTTCTCTTGCGATAGGAAAGAGGTGGCCTCTGAACTAGCTTTCGAGCAAGTTCGGATAAGTATTCCCATTTCTTCAGATCAGTTGAATAGCTATCAGAAATTCAGTGTGTATGAAACTGAAAACAATAGGATGCTGGGCTATAACTACCTGCTTGATACGCTCATACGCTTGATTTTTTTGATTTAGATAAGTAAATAGTAGAAAGATCCCAATCCCTAGCTTCAGATGGTCCAAATGCACTTGGCCAAATTCAATCGCTCTATTGGCACAATGAAGACTCTATTTTTATGTATGAGCGAGGAAAACTTCACATCGTCACAAGCAATGGGGAAAAATTAAAAAAGCCCTGAAAATTTAAATTTTCGGGGCTTTGGTTTTATCTTTCTGTTCGAGTATTTGTGCCGTCTACTGGAGTTCGCTTGTCGCGATTCGCCAAGTCCCAAGCGGTATGGAAAACTAGTTTGGCACGTTTCTCCATGAGCGGGAATTCAATTTTATCAACCGTATCGGTTACCTGATGGTAATCATCATGGACGCCATTGAAGAAGAATATCACTGGCACATTATGCTTTGCAAAGTTGTAGTGATCTGATCTGTAATAGAATCGATTAGGATCGTCTTCGGCATCATATC
This sequence comes from Planctomycetota bacterium, assembly GCA_047612305.1. Taxonomy (GTDB): domain Bacteria; phylum Bacteroidota; class Bacteroidia; order Cytophagales; family Cyclobacteriaceae; genus Algoriphagus. Next base: position 23,847 of record JBLGAM010000001.1, read on the forward strand.
GGTAATCCAAAATTAAATCGGTATAAGTGATGTTGTTGTATTCGTTGATTTTCTTCAATTGAGATGACAGCATCTCCGAACCGATCACATAGATGTAGTCTTTGTTTTCGGCATCTTGATATTCGTAGTCGATTCTCCCTACCATATCAATATTGATGTTATTTACTGTGTTCGCCATCGGGAAAATAGGATGATCTCCATAATACTCTGAGCCCAAAAGTCCTTTTTCCTCACCAGTCACATTTAGAAACAAAATTGATCTTCTAGGTCTTTGACCTTCTTTTGCAGCAGTAGCAAAAGCCTGAGCAATCTCCATCACTGAAACTGTGCCCGATCCATCATCATCCGCGCCGTTGAATATTTCTCCTGTGCTGCTAACCCCTACGTGGTCATAGTGTGAAGAGATTACCAAAACCTCATCTTTCAAATCAGTACCCTCTAGATAACCCATCACATTGGAGCTTTCAACTGGCGCTATATTTTTCTTTACCTGGAAAGCTGTCTTTTGTGATTTGATAGATTCTGGATTGGTCTTGGCTGCCTCTTTTAGAATCTCTATCGGCTGGCCAAATAACTCAGCCATTTTATCAGAGCTCACCGTAAATGTAGGTCGCTGATCAGTTTCTTTTGCAAAGCCAATTCTGCCTTTACCTGCAAGTGTCTTATAGCGATTAGCTACTCGGTCAAAGTTTGCCTGACCTTCCATTGTCACCATGACAACTCCTGCAGCCCCTGCATCCATTACTTTCTTGATCAAATCATTACTTCTGACACCGACAGCCCAGATACCTACGAGCTTATCTTTTACCGCTACTTTCGCTAAATTTTCATCAGTAACAAGTCCTAAAAACACTAAATCGGTCTTCATTGATTTAGCCATATTTCCGTCTCCCGAGAAGACAAAATCCTCATTCATGACGAGTTTATTTTTCCCTATTTTAAGGTCAACCTCATTAAAGGAAACACTTACTAAGGGCACCTGTTGGAAATAGCTTCCGTTAACTGGTCCCGTCAATCCATTTTGCTTATAAAAATCGGCTAAATACTTTGCGGCTACTTTTTGCTCCTCAGATCCGGTATCTCTACCCCTCATTTCATCTGACGCTAAATAAGTGAGATACTCAGTAAGATCACTTGCAGTAATGGTGTTGGCATATTTTACTTGGATGGGATCTTGAGCGAGTGCACTAAATGACAAGCCCATTGCCAATGTCCCTATTAATAACAGTCCTTTTTTCATTGATTTTTTTATTTCAGGCTTAAAACTAGATAAAAATTTCAGCCTGCTGTAAACCGTTTGTAAATTATAAGTGTTAAGGGGTTAAAATTTCGAGAATTGCAAAGGTGAATTCTTACCAGATAACCTACCTTTGCCACTTGAAAAACGAGTAAGGTTTTAACCCAAATACTTCATTATTTCTTAAGTTCTTTATGCAGATCAATCTTTCTAATGCTGTCAAATTTGAGAGCAGACACAATGGCCCGACGGAAGCGGAAATCGCAGCGATGTTGGATAAAATCGGAGCCTCATCATTGGACGAATTAATCAACCAAACTGTCCCAAAGTCAATTCAGCTGGAGAGGCCGATGAATCTCCCAGCTGCAAAGTTGGAATCTGAGTTTCTTAAGGAATTCAAAGTTTTGGCTTCCAAAAACAAAGTATTCAAATCATTTATTGGTTTAGGCTATTATGATACTCTCGTGCCTGGTGTGGTTTTGAGAAACGTATTGGAAAATCCAGGATGGTATACCGCATACACTCCTTATCAGGCAGAAATTGCACAAGGTAGATTAGAGGCTCTAATCAATTTCCAAACTGCAGTAATGGAACTTACAGGGATGGAGCTAGCTAATGCGTCACTTTTGGACGAGGGAACTGCTGCAGCGGAGGCAATGACGATGTTGTATTCAGTAAAGTCAAAAGAAAAGAAAAATGCGGTTAAGTTTTTCGTCGACGAAAAAGTATTCCCGCAAACCAAGGCAGTGTTAGTAGCGCGAGCTGAACCGATCGGTATTCAGTTGGTTTATGGATCGATAGATTCGCTTGATCTTACAGATAAAGATTTATTTGGAGTGCTTTTCCAATATCCTAACTCGGATGGAGAAGTAAGAGACTATTCAGCTATTGTAGCTGCTGCAAAAGAAAATCAAGTCACTACAGCATTTGCAGCTGACTTACTTTCTTTGACGCTATTGACACCTCCAGGTGAAATGGGAGCTGACGTAGTAGTTGGTTCGGCACAGCGATTTGGAGTGCCAATGGGATATGGTGGGCCACACTCTGCATTCTTTGCTACCAAAGAAGCTTATAAAAGACAAATTCCAGGAAGAATCATTGGGGTTTCAATAGACCGCGCTGGCAACAAAGCTTATAGAATGGCTTTGCAAACCCGGGAGCAACATATCAAACGGGAAAAAGCAACATCGAATATTTGTACAGCCCAAGTACTTTTGGCAGTGATGTCAAGTTTCTATGTTGTTTATCACGGGCCTAAAGGCTTGAAAAATATTGCTTTAAGAACTCACGGCTTAGCGAAACTTACTTCAAAAGCATTGACAGAGTTAGGGTTTAATGTTTCTTCTCAGACTTATTTTGATACGTTGAAAGTCTCTATTGAGGCAAAAACTTTAAATACGATTAAATCTATCGCAGAAGATCTGGAGATGAACTTCAGATACGATTACGATACAGTATTCATAACATTTGATGAAGCAAAGACTATTGATGACGTAGCCAATATTGTGGAGGTCTTTGCGAAAGTAAAAGGAACTACAAGCCCTGACATTTCCAGTCTAGCCCAAGATTTGACTTTAGATCTTCCGGATTCTTTGATGCGGAAATCTAAATATTTAACGCATCCGATATTCAATAACTACCATAGTGAGCATGAAATGCTTCGCTATATCAAACGCTTGGAAGCAAAAGATCTTTCCTTGGTACACTCGATGATCGCATTGGGATCTTGTACTATGAAATTGAATGCAACTGCTGAAATGATTCCTGTCACTTGGCCTGAGTTTGGTCAAATGCACCCATTTGCTCCAATCGATCAAACAGCTGGATATCAAGAGCTTTTTGCTAACCTTAGAAACTGGTTGAACGAAATTACCGGATTTGCAGACACTTCATTGCAACCAAATTCTGGTGCTCAAGGAGAATTTGCAGGTCTTATGGTGATACGTCAATATCACATAAGTAGAGGAGATGCTCATCGAAATATAGCTTTGATTCCTACTTCTGCTCACGGTACTAACCCTGCTTCAGCGGTAATGGCTGGAATGAAGGTTGTACTTGTGAAGTGCGATGAAAAAGGAAATATTGATTTGGCAGATATTAAAGAAAAAGCTGCTACGCATGCAAATGAGTTAGCAGCATTGATGGTTACTTATCCTTCAACTCACGGAGTATTTGAAGAAGCTATTCAGGAAATCTGTGCTACAATCCATCAGTATGGCGGGCAAGTGTACATGGATGGAGCTAATATGAATGCTCAGGTAGGTCTTACAAATCCTGGAAGGATTGGCGCTGATGTTTGTCATCTTAATCTACACAAAACCTTCTGTATCCCTCATGGCGGAGGTGGACCTGGTATGGGCCCAATCTGCGTAGTTGCTCATCTTGCTCCATTTTTGCCAGGTAATCCATTGGTGAAAACTGGTGGAGAAGATCCTGTAGCTTCAATTTCTTCAGCGCCTTATGGAAGTGCTAGCATTCTTCCGATTTCTTATGCCTACATCGCAATGATGGGTGGAGAGGGGCTGACTAATGCGACTAAAATTGCAATCTTGAATGCGAACTATATTAAAGAAAGACTCAAAGGTAATTTCGAAATCCTATACACAGGGACTAAAGGGAGAGCAGCTCACGAAATGATCGTGGACTGTAGAGAATTCAAAGAGGTAGGAGTGGAAGTGGAAGACATCGCGAAGCGATTGATGGATTATGGTTATCATGCCCCTACGGTCTCTTTCCCTGTTGCTGGAACCTTGATGATAGAGCCAACTGAGTCGGAGACAAAATCTGAATTAGATAAATTCTGTGATGCGCTTCTTTCTATTCGAGAAGAAATAAGAGAAATCGAAAATGGTCAGGCTGATCGAGAAAATAACGTCTTGAAAAATTCACCGCATACTGCAACAATGGTATTGACTGGGGAGTGGGATCTTCCTTATACGAGAGAAAAAGCTGTTTTCCCTTCTGAAAATGTGAAAGCCAATAAATTCTGGCCAAGCGTTAGAAGAATTGACTCAGCCTATGGAGATCGAAACTTGATCTGTAGCTGTATTCCGGTTGAAGAGTATGCAAGTGCTGAAGCAGAAATTGCATAATCCTAAGCTTAGTAAAAATGAAAGCCTCGAATTACTTCGAGGCTTTTTTTATGTTTTTTTGAGAAATTTAAACGTTGACGTGTCTTTCTGCATGGTAAGAGGATCGTACCAATGGGCCAGATTCCACATACTTTAAACCCTTAGCTAATCCAATTTCCCGATACTCATCGAATTGATCAGGATGTATAAATTCGGCTACTTCAATATGCATTTTAGTTGGTTGAAGGTATTGTCCGAGCGTTAGGATATCGCAACCATTTGCGACCAAATCATCCATTGCTTCTAAGACCTCAACTTTCTTTTCTCCAAGACCAAGCATGATACCGGTTTTGGTACGTTTGCCAAATTCTTTGGTGAGTTTGATCTGCTCTAAGGAGCGGTCATATCTGGCCTGCGGACGAACTCTTCGGTAAAGGCTTCCAACGGTCTCCATGTTGTGTGAAACTACTTCCTGTCCTCCATCAATCATTCGATAGAGAGCATCCCAATTTGCTTTGACATCAGGGATCAGCGTTTCGATAGTTGTAGAAGGAGAAAGTTCTTTGGTTTGAATAACGGTTTGATACCAGATTTCTGCTCCTCGATCTTTCAACTCATCGCGATTGACGGAAGTTATGACAGCATGTTTTACCCCCATCAGTTTGATTGCTTCAGCTACTCTTCTAGGTTCATCCACATCATACTCTGGTGGCCTACCTGTAGCTACTGCACAAAAAGAACAAGAGCGTGTGCAGACATTGCCTAAAATCATAAATGTGGCCGTGCCAGCTCCCCAGCATTCTCCCATATTGGGACAATTGCCACTTTCGCAAATGGTATGAAGCTTATGTTCGTCGACTAATTTTCTGACTTTGGCATATTCTTTTCCAACAGGCAACTTGACACGAAGCCAATTCGGTTTTTTTCTTCTAGTTGCTTCTTCAGAAATTACTGGTAATTCGATCATGAAATTGTGATTTAATATTAAGGTAAGGCGAAAGCTTTTCTAGCTAATTCTTACTGCCTAAACCCATAGAAAAAGGTGAAATACACAGACTGAAACATTTGTCTGTTTTCAGCTGTGGGAATCAAGGGGATTTCTTTAGTGAAACCTTCAAGCATGTAACCAAGTTCCAATCCTGTCACATTTGATCTGAAAACTCCAAACTCAAATGACAAAGCAGCTTTTAGATTTGCCCCAAATGCAAATTCGGATTCTCCTAAGCCTTCAAACAATCTACCCGTTCCTAAGATATTGAATCTGCTTTGGTGGATTTCAGGATCGTATTGCTCTCTGACGGTTTCTACTCTGTTAACCGCATACTCGATGTAATATGGGGCAATCAAACCGAAGGTTGGACCAACTGCAGCCAACGCTGATACTTGAACGCCTTGATTTGGAGCTTTTTTGAAGAGGATTATTTCCCTGCCATATTGTGGACGAATAGAATAGAGGTAATTCGATTTCCCGAAAATGTAACTATTGCCAAGAACTGTATTGTATCGAGTCTCTTTTGGGCTTTTTACATTGGAAAGCTCCACGGCCCAAAAGCTGAATTGCGTATCGTCTATTCGTGTACCTGCTTTGAAAACAACACCTCCAATCAATCCTCCATTGGTATTTTTATTAACTCCAAAGAGATACTCTTTGTCATAATCATAATTCCCTGCATCTTCACGCTGCGCCCATGAGTAGGAGCCTAGGGAAAGAAAGAAGAGCACTAGTGTGAATTTCAGCTTGTTCATTCAAAAGGTCGAAAATATTGCCCTATTTTTGGGTTCAAGTATCTTAACTGAATTTTAAAAGTAAGAGTTTATGATGACTATAAAAAGTTCGTATTTAGGGAATCTAAGGACAGAATCTACCCATGTGCAATCCAATACTAATTTATTGACTGATGCACCTACGGATAATAATGGGAGGGGTGAGGCCTTTTCGCCTACGGACTTGGTTGCTAGTGCATTAGGAAGTTGCATGGTTACGATAATGGGAATTATAGCAGCTAGAGATGGAATTGGTCTGGAGGGATTGACGTGGGAAGTCACGAAGATTATGCAACCTACACCGCGAAAAATCGAAGAAATAAAAATTGATTTTTTTTGGGAGAAGCCGTCAAATGATCCTGCTTTGATCCAAAAACTGAAGAATGCTGCAAGGACTTGTCCTGTGGCATTAAGTTTGGACCCTTCAATAGAGCAAACATTGAATTTCAATTTTTAAATCTCAGCTTGCTGCTAGGATATCAGAAACCCAATAAACCCAAATCTTATGAGTTTTCTTTTTGAGAGTTTTAAAGAGTGGAAAATCTACTGCGAGGAGAATCATGTTTCCTTGCCCGAATCTGTGATTAATTATGAGATCGATCAAAAGAATGGGGTAAAGGACAAAATTCGTTCTGGACTTCTCAATGCTTATCACGTCATGTGTGACGCAGTCAAAACAGGTCTTGAAGAAGAGATGACTTCGCGATCAGGAATGATAAACAATGGGGCAAAAAAAGTTTATAATCATCCTCTTGCAGTTCTTTCCCCAGAATTTCAAAAATTAATCTCAAGAGCCTTGGCTGCAAAGGAGGTTAATTCTTGTATGGGTAGAGTTGTGGCCGCACCCACTGCCGGCGCAAGCGGAATCTTGCCGGGAACATTGGTGACCCTTCAAGAGATTCACGGCTTATCTGACGAGGAAATTGTCGATGGATTACTAGTAGGCGCAGGAATAGCTCTGATTATTGAAGAGAAGGCAAGTTTGGCTGGAGCAGTTGGAGGATGCCAGGCAGAAACTGGCTCTGCAGCAGCTATGGCTGCTGGTGCAATAGTTTATTGTCTTGGCGGTACAATTGATCAAATTTTTAATGCAGTGGCTATTACTATTCAATGCATGCTTGGCTTAGTCTGCGATCCAGTGGCGGGATTGGTAGAAGTCCCTTGCGTAGTAAGAAATGCAAGTGCTGCTGCTATTGCTTTTAGCTCATCTCAAATCGCGCTCGCAAATGTTTCTGCTGTGATTCCAGTCGATGAGTGTATTGAAGCGATGGGCGAAATAGGCGCATCTATGGAGAGTCGATATAAAGAAACTGCTATGGGAGGACTTGCTGCAACGTTGACTGGTCAGGAAATTTCCAATCGAGTTTTAATAAAAGACATTGAGATTCTACCTGACGAAGATTCAGAGGAATAAGTTTTCGAAAAACGGGATTTGCAAAATAGTTTCGATACTTAGACTTAAGACGATTGCCCAAAAAATGGCACTTAAAAGCATTAAACTAATAATTCTTCTTTTCTTCACACCGAAAGAAACCATGATTAAAGTACCACCAATTGGTGTAAGGAAAAGAGGAGTGAAAAAGGCAATTCCTATTTCTCCGTATTTTCTCCAAATGGCAACTACACGTCGATTTTTCCGAGAAAAATTTAGTTTTGGCTTCGCCAATTTTGATTCCCAATAAGCTTTGACTTTCTGGCCGGCTAGTGCGAAAATGGTTACACTTGTCATCATGCCTGATATGGTGACAAGACAAGTGGTAATCAGATTGAATCCTGCAGCGGAACCCAAGATTGGTCCGGCTATAAATTTGAACCCACATAGGAAATAGATCCCTAATAGCTCCAGGATCTTTTCCATTATAATAAGAAAAACAAATATGCCCCATAACTCAGGAGTAAAATAGCTCCTTCTATTTTGGACACCCTCATTTTGGTCTTCATAAGGGGGAATAATAATAAAGTGATGCCCAGCATCCAAAGGAAATCAGAATTGATAAATTCGACAGATACCCCGATTGGTTTAATAATAGCAGTCAAACCAATAATTGAAAGAATATTCATGATGTTGCTTCCTAGAATATTTCCTAAGGCAAGATCTGTCCGTTTGGAAAGGGCAGCGATTATAGATGTTATCAATTCAGGTAGACTAGTTCCGATTGCAATAATGGTAACCCCAATTACCCGTTCAGAAACGCCAAATTCTCTAGATATAAATACCGCATTTTCTACTAGAAGCTCTGAGCCGATATATAGGCCGATGATTCCCCCAACGAAATAAATAATTGATTTAAACCAACTCGGGTTTTTGGCAAACTCTATCTCTTCTACTACTTCTGGTTCATCATTGGTACTTGTCTTGAACAGATAAACATTGAATCCAATGAATAGCCCGAATAATAATATGCCTTCGAGTGTTGAAATCACTTCATTGTAACTCAGGCCAAAGAATAAAAAAGAGGCTAGAAGGGTGATTAAATACTCAAATTTTAGGTGATTAGACTTAATCAGAATTGGGTAAAATAAGCCTGAAATACCAAGAACTAAGGCGATGTTAGCAATATTGGAACCGATCACGTTTCCAATGGAGATGTCACTATTGCCTTTAAGCGCAGCATTTACACTTACCAATAGTTCTGGGGTGGAGGTTCCAAAAGCAACGATCGTTAATCCTATGAGACCCGCACTCATACCCAGCTTTAATGCAATCCCTGATGCACCATCAACAAGTATTTTTCCGCCAGCTAATAAAATGACTAGTCCAAATAATAAAAGAAAGTAAGCAAGCATAGATTCGATTAAATTTTAGGGCCAAAAGCGAGATCTCCAGCATCACCCAAGCCAGGGACAATGTAGAATTTGTCGTTTAACTTTTGATCCACATTGCCAATCCAAAGGGTAAATGGGATTTTTATTTTGGATTCCAGAAGTTTTATTCCTTCTGGGGCAGCAAAGATTGATGCGATATGGAGGTGTTTGGGGATACCATTTCTACAAATCACATTTATCGATTCTAAAATTGATTTACCTGTTGCCAACATTGGATCCGCTAAAATCACTACTCGATCTTGAAGGTAAGGACTAGCGCAATAACCGAGATTAATTGACAAGTCTTCATTCTCATTTTCCTCACGGGAAGCTCCGATAAAACCACTTTCAGCATGATCGAAAAAATTCAAAAAGCCCTGATAAAAAGGGAGTGAAGCTCTCATTATAGACAATAATACTGGATTATCTTTTGGAACTTGAATAGCTGTTCTTGCAATAGGGGTTTGAACGATACATTCTTCAAAATCAAATTTCTTCGAAATCTCAAATGCAAACAACTCACCTAACCTTTCCAGATTTTTTCGAAATCTTAGGCGGTCCTTTTGTATGGCTACATCTCTCATTTCAGCTATGAATTTGTTAGCAATAGAGGGAGTTTCTGATAATATAAACATGGCTTAAAGATAAAATAAAACCCTGAGTTGATTGGGATACAATCAAAAAAGCAAGCATTTATTCCACTAGTGTATAATGAACAAATATAAGTACGAATTCCAAACCGAGAAGATTAGACTACTTTGAATGGTTTACCCCTTCATTTTCATCTGAAATGTTTTGAGATTTTAATAAAAAAAAGAAATTCTGACTAATTGGTCAGGATTTTTTGTGTGTTTTGATTATTTACTTTATTTCAAAGCTTGCTCGTCTAACTATTTGTCATCCATTCGTTGATGCTTTAAAGGGAGTTTTGAGACCCTAAGATCTTTAAAAAAAAATCAATCGAGTATTTTTTTAATTCTTTAAAAAAGGAAAGCCTGCCCAAATTTGGGCAGGCTTTCCTAAATATATGTTGAGAGAATTACTTCACTTCGAAGCTTGCTCTTCTTGCCATTTGTCTTGCGTCAGCAGAAGACTTGTCAACACTCGTGTCTTCTCCATAGCCTTTATAAGAAACTCTTGAAGCATCAACTCCAGAAGCAATCACTAAATCATAAACTGCTTTCGCTCTTCTTTCAGAAAGCTTCATGTTGTAATCTTCTGGACCTAATTCGTCCGCATAACCTTTAACCTCAACACTTACTCCTAGGTTCTTTTTCAAGAAATTTGAAACATAATTAGCGGCACTAGCAGAGTAACTAAGTGGCTTATCACTGTCGAACGCGTAGTAAACATTTACATAGCCATCATTGAGTGCTTTTCTAAAGAAATCAACTTGTTCTTGGATTTCTTCTATTGGACATCCGTTTGTAGATGATGGGCCAGGAAGGAAGGGACATTTGTCCATGTGATCAGGAATGCCATCACCATCTGAATCGATGGTAGTACCTTTAGAATCAACTCTGGCTCCGGCAGGAGTATTAGGCTCAGTGTCCAAATAATCTGGGACACCATCACCATCGGAGTCTTTCAACATATCTTTGATACCGTTTATTTGGGAAGCAAGTTCTTCTTTAGTAGCATACTTATCAGCAGCAATAAACCAATCAGCATGTTCTTCACTTTTACCTAAGTAGAATTGAAGACCTAAGGTGCCAGACCACCAAGTTCCGTTTGCGCCAAAGAACCCATTGTCGATAGCTGGTAGAATAGGTTTAGATCCATCCCAGGTAACTGTCTGACGACCGTTAAGAACAGTTGAGATATCTCCGATTAAAGCAATGTTTTTACTTAATTTTAATTGAGGGGTAATTCCAAACATGATAGTATATACATCATCTTTGAAACCGCGTAAAAGATTCTCCTCAGGGGAAACTCTTCCAAAACCACCTCCTCCATGAAGTAATAATCCAAGACTTCGCGTAAATGATTCAAAGTTCATGATTCGTCCTATGTTAGCAACACCCTGCAAATTTAATCTATTGTATTTAGTGTTGAATGGACCAGTATCAGCATTTGGATCAGCCGACTCTTTCACAGATCCAAATCCATAATCTAACTTTAAACCAAATTTTTCATTAAACATGTAACGTGCACCGAATTCGATGTGTCCCAGATTTAAGGTTGGCGAAAGATAGCCTCCAGCAAGTGGAGCCATTGGCTTGTTTAAACCGCCACCTATTTCTAGGGACCATTTGTCAAATTCTTGGGCATTTGCTCCGAAAGTCAAAGCCCCTGCCATAATTGTTGATAATATTAGTTTTTTCATAACAAAAAATTTTTGTTTCAAATTTTAAGTGTTGATTGATGTGATTACAAATTTATAAACTTTTAACTCAATACAAATTTAGATGAATTATTTAAAACAAAAATTGATAGAAAAAATAATTCTGATAATTTTTATCAAATTTGAGAATAAAATTAACATAATTTATGCTGGGAATGAACTTTTTGTCTGAATTACTTAAAATCCATGGAGTTTCAGGAGACGAATATCTGTGTTCTAAATTCTTACTAGATTTTATTGACCAGCGGAAGTCTGATTGGAATGTACTACCAGAAGTTTACTCAGGCGAAGATTTTCATGATTGCATACTTTTAAAATTCGGCAACCCTAGAACTGCTGTTTTTGCCCATATTGACACGATTGGGTTCATGGTTAGATATGATAATCGACTAATAAGTATAGGTGGGCCAGAGATAATTGAAGGCGCGGAATTAGTTGGTTTTGACTCCCTTGGTGAAATTGAATGTAAGTTAGTCGGTGATGAAAATGGGTATTTTCATGATTTCCCGAGAGGAATAGAACCTGGGACTCGTCTTTCTTTTAAGCAAAATATTCTAATTAGTAAAGATTTCATCTCTGCTGCCTACTTGGATAATAGGCTTGGCATTTATTCTGCTTTGAAACTTTGTGAAAATATTTCTGATGGCTGGGTAGTATTTTCCACTTATGAGGAACATGGTGGAGGAAGTGTCCCGTTTTTATTAAAATTTATTCAAGAAAATGCACCTGTCAAACAGGCTTTAATTTCTGATATTACTTGGATTACAGAAGGAGTCAGGCATCATGAGGGAGTTGTAATTTCCACAAGAGATAAATTTATTCCTAGAAAGAAAGCTCTAGATAGGATAATAGGTTTGGCTAAAGAAAGTGGGATATCATACCAAATAGAAGTTGAAGAATATGGTGGCAGCGATGGGCGAGAGGTTCAATTTTCGCCATATGCAATAGATTGGTGTTTTATCGGTGCTCCTGAGGATAATGTGCATACGCCAAATGAGAAAGTATCTCTGAAAGATCTGGAGGCAATGATTGACATGTATAAGTTCTTAGTTGCTAAACTCTGACCGATGTCTTTAATTAAAATACATGACCAGTTTTTTCAGCCATACTTGAATGAAGAGACTCTTTCAAACAGAATTTTAGAATTAGGACGGCTTATCTCCGAAGATTTTGTTGGAAAGGACATGATTGTTATCGGAGTTTTGAATGGGGCTTTTATTTTTCTAGCTGATTTATGTAGGGTAATCACTACGCCTCATCAAGTTTCTTTTATTAAAATTAATAGCTACGAAGGAGTAAAAAGTTCTGGTACGATAAAATCAATTATAGGTCTTAATGTTGATTTGAGAGGGAAAAATGTCCTAATAGTAGAGGATATTGTCGATACTGGTACTAGCATGGAATACTTGATTTCCGCGTTCAGGACTTATGCGCCATCTAGCATTTCAATAGCCACTCTGCTTTTCAAACCAGAAGCTTTTCGGTTTAATTACGATTTAGATTATGTGGGTTTTGAAATTCCGAATAAATTTGTGGTCGGATATGGTCTGGATTATGATGGATTAGGCAGAAATCTCCCTTCAATCTATCAACTCGAGACTTATTAATTAACACCTACTAATGTACAATATTGTATTATTTGGCCCTCCTGGTGCAGGAAAGGGAACGCAAAGTGAGAAATTGATAAAGAAGTATGGTCTGACTCACCTTTCTACAGGAGATTTGTTTAGAAAACATCTCGGGGAAGGGACTGAATTAGGGGTTTTGGCCAAAAAATATATGAACGAGGGCCGATTAGTCCCGGATCAGGTTGTAATTGGTATGGTTGAGGATAAAATCAATGAATCCAAAAATAGTACTCAAGGTTATATTTTTGATGGATTCCCTCGGACAACAGCACAGGCTGAGGCTTTGGATGAAATGTTGGCTATTCATGGACTTTCAATCTCTGGAATGATAGCTCTGGATGTTCCGGAAGACGTTTTAAAGGCCAGAATTGTAGAACGAGGGAAAACTTCAAATCGGGTGGATGACCAAGACGAGCAGAAAATAAACACTAGAATTAAAGTTTATTTGGACGAAACACTTCCGGTGGCAGACTTTTATTCTAAACAAAGCAAACTCAGTAAAATAAATGGAGTAGGAGAGATTGATCAAATCTTTGCTTCTATCACTTCTGTGATCGATAGTTACTGATCCCGTTAATTTTCTTAATTTTGCAATTCAAAACTTGGCTAAGCATTGTTGCTTAGCCTTTTTATTTTCATCAAATGGCTGATTCCAATTTTATTGATTATGTGAAGTTTTGTTCCAGATCTGGAGCAGGAGGTCCAGGTGCATTGCACTTTAGGAGAGAAAAGCATGTTCCCAAAGGTGGTCCTGACGGAGGAGATGGAGGTCGAGGAGGTCATATCATTCTTAGAGGAACAACCCAAGTCTGGACTCTTTTACACCTAAAGTATAAAAAGCATGTCATTGCAGACGCGGGGAACCATGGTGAAGGAGGAAGAAGGACCGGTGCAGACGGTAAAGACGTCATCTTACAAGTGCCACTTGGTACAATTGCAAAAGATGCGGAAACAGGAGAAAAAAGGTTTGAAATCACCGAAGATGGGCAAGAAGTAATCTTGACAAAAGGTGGAAGAGGAGGATTAGGTAATGAACATTTCAAAACTTCAACAAATCAAGCTCCGCACTATTCACAGCCGGGAGAGACTGGTATTGAAGAGTGGATTATTTTAGAATTAAAGCTTCTTGCAGATGTTGGTTTGGTGGGTTTCCCTAACGCCGGAAAGTCAACTCTCCTATCATCAATTTCTGCAGCAAGACCGGAAATTGGCGACTATCCATTTACGACTTTAGTCCCAAATCTTGGGGTGGTGGCCTACCGCGGAGATCAATCCTTCGTAATGGCCGATATACCCGGGATTATTGAGGGAGCTGCAGAAGGAAAAGGGCTTGGGATTCGATTTTTAAGACATATTGAGCGAAACTCAATATTACTTTTTATGATCCCCGCAGATGCACAAGATTTGAAAAAGCAATATGATATCCTTATCGGAGAGCTAGAAAAATATAACCCTGAACTGCTAGATAAGAGAAGGATTTTAGCGATAAGCAAAGCAGATATGTTGGATGAGGAGCTGATGCAAGAGATGGAGCGAGAAGTTCCTAAAGGAATCCCCTTCACTTTTATTTCTTCAGTGTCGCAATTCAACTTAGATAAACTTAAAGACTTGATTTGGCAGGCAATTCACAATGATTAAAATGCCAGATTGTCAGTTTTTGCCTACTGGCAACAATATTGATAAATGAGTTTTGCCAATTAGAAAGAATTAATCTATGAAAGATAAAGAGAAACTTGATCAGGAAATGAATCAAAACGATACACCTGTTACCGAGGAAATCACCGAAGTGAACTTAGAGGAATTAGTTAAAGACGCAGAGGATGCTGACAATGTAACCCCTGCCGAAAATTCGCTCGAGGAAGAGATTTTGGAGTTGAAAAATAAATATTTGAGGCTTTATTCTGACTTCGAAAATTACCGAAAAAGAACCTCAAAGGAGCGTTTGGATCTGATTACTAATGCCTCTGAAGACGTTTTAAAAGATTTAATACCGGTAGTTGATGATTTTGAGCGATCCCTAAAGGCGAGCGAATCTGAGACTGACAGTACTAAAGTGAGAGAAGGTAATTTATTGATTTTTCAAAAGTTAGTAAGAATTCTTACGAGCAAAGGCTTGATGCCAATGGAAGACCTCGTAGGAAAAAGTTTTGATGCAGACACCCAAGAGGCAATCACGCAGATACCGGCACCAAGTGAGAAGTTGAAGGGTAAAGTTGTTGATGTAGTAGAGAAAGGATATAAGCTTGGCGATAAAGTAGTTCGCTTTGCTAAAGTAGTGACTGGAGCATAAAATTATGTCAAAAAGAGATTATTACGAAGTACTTGGAGTATCGAAGTCCGCTACGGCGGATGAAATAAAAAAAGCATATCGAAAACTTGCTATCCAATTTCATCCAGATAAAAACCCAGATAACCCTGCGGCTGAGGATAAATTTAAGGAAGCTGCTGAAGCTTATGAAGTTCTAAGCAATTCTGAGAAGAAGCAAAGGTATGATCAATTCGGTCACCAGGGCGTAGGTGGAGCTGGAGGTTATGGTGGAGGCGGAATGAATATGGAGGATATCTTCTCTCAATTCGGTGATATATTCGGTGGAGGCGGAGCAGGTGGTTTTGGTTCATTTTTCGGAGGCGGAGGGGGTGGTCGACGTACCAAAAAAGGTTCAAACCTGAGGGTCAAACTTAAATTGAACTTGAGTGAGATCGCAAATGGTGTAGAAAAGAAAATTAAAGTAAAACGTCATCTTGTTGCCGACGGAGTTTCCTTCAAGACTTGTTCTTCTTGTCAAGGTTCAGGACAAATCAAGAAAGTAGTCAATACTATGCTTGGTCAAATGGTTTCTGCGAGTACTTGTGGAGTCTGTGGAGGGAATGGCCAGTTGGTAGACAAAAAACCAGCAGAGGCGGACTCAAGAGGTTTAATCATCAAAGAAGAGGTTATCTCAATCAATATTCCAGGTGGAGTGGCTGAAGGCATGCAACTTAGTATGTCTGGAAAAGGGAATGAGATTCCAGGAGGAATCGCAGGTGATCTACTCATTGTTATTGAGGAAATAGAGGATAACACGTTTCAGCGAGACGGGAATAACGTGATCTTTGACCTTTATGTGTCATTTATTGATGCAGCGCTAGGCGCATCTATAGAGGTCCCTACGATCGAAGGTAAAGTGAAAATTAAAATTGATCCAGGGACACAATCAGGTAAAATGCTTCGATTGAAAGGGAAAGGGATAAAAGATATCAATGGGTACACCAAAGGCGACCAATTAATCATGGTTAATGTTTGGACCCCAACTCATCTTTCAAAGGAAGAAAGACAAACACTCGAGAGTTTGGTGAATTCAGAAAACTTCAAACCTGATCCAGGAAAAGGGGATAAAACCTTCTTTGATAAAATGAAGGAGTTCTTTTAAAAATTCAAGCCAGAAGCAATTCTGGCTTTTTTTATATTTTTAAAAAACTTTTTGAAAGTCAACTCGTATCTTAACCCTATGCTTAAAAATTTGTGTCTGCTTTTCCTAATGTTTTTTGGAGGGGTGAGTCTGAGTAAGGCGCAATTAATTAAAGAGTTTAAGGTTACCCAGACTAAAGGGTTTGAATTAGCGGTTGTAGAATTTACTTCCTACAAAAGCACGACTAACCTCAAGAGAATTCGCTCAACAGATCCGCTTTATATTCACGGCCACTTAGAAAAGACTAATATCCTCCCGGTTTTCTCTTATTCTATTTCCAATAATGTACTCACCGCAGCTCTGGTTCATAAGAATGTTGAGTCTGAAAACTTGGGCAAAAATATCACTTCCAAAATTTTCTCGAGTTCATCTATAGATTTTGATCATACTTGGGATCTTGGTCTTACGACTAACTTCCTGTATCATCTAGATTTTAACCTTGGAATGGGGAGATCGGATTTTGATCTGGCCAATTTGACCATTAATCAATTGAAAATAAAAAGTGCAAGTGCGGATGTTCATGTGCATTACAGCTCAGAAAGTCCAAACCAAGTCCAAATGGACACGCTACTCGTCACTCTGAATATGGGTACCGTGACGTTGGATAAGGTTAATTTTACTAATGCGAAAAAGATAATCGTAGAAGTTAACTATGGGAAAATCAACCTTGACTTCTCAGGAGGAATGTCCAATGGTAGTCAGGTCATAGCGGCAGTTGGTGCAGGTACGCTGAATTTAACCTTGCCCTCGGATTCTTACCCGATCAAAATAAAAATGAAAACCACCCCAATGTGTAGGACCAATCTTCCAAAATATTTTAAGGCTTTGGGTGATGATACCTATGTCACGAGAGGATATAAGGAATCGGACCCTAGAAGAATTGAATTAACCATTGATGTTGGAGTGGGTTCTATTAATGTTGAATAATGATTACTTTTTGAGGGGATGCTAAAAATTGAAAAACTCAGTAAATCTTATAATGCTACAAAAGCACTTTCAGACGTAGATCTGGAGGTTTCAAAGGGTATTATTTTCGGCCTTTTGGGACCAAATGGAGCAGGAAAAACAACCCTGATCCGAATCATTAATCAAATCATTGATAGTGACTCGGGTTCCGTTTTTATCAATGGAGAATTACTGGCTCCAAAACATGTCGCACAGATCGGATATTTGCCTGAGGAGCGAGGACTGTATAAAAAAATGTCTGTCTGGGATCAAATGATTTATTTTGCTAGGCTAAAGGGACTCTCCTCCGTTGATGCTAAAAGCAAGATCAATCATTGGTTGGATAAGTTGGAAATCTCGAACTGGAAACAGAAAAAGATTGAAGACCTTTCAAAAGGAATGGCTCAAAAAGTCCAGTTTATCTCCACGGTGATTCATAACCCGCCACTTTTGATCTTGGATGAACCCTTCTCAGGATTTGATCCAGTGAATGCGGAAATTATCAAAAATGAGATTTTGGCACTGAAAGAAAAAGGAACCACAGTGATCCTTTCAACTCATCGAATGGAGTCTGTGGAGCTACTCTGCGATCAAGTTGCAATGATCAACCGCTCCAAGAAAATTCTAGATGGGACGATTAAACAAGTCAAGTCAAGCTTTCGCCCCGAAGTTTATTCCATTACGATTGATCACTTAACTCAGATGATTCCCAAGGAGTGGGCAGCAAAGCAGGAAGACTCATCCTTTCATTTTACACTTCCACTAAGTGGTAAAACCCCCAATCTGTTGCTTCACGAGTTGATGGAATATGGGGAAATCATGAAGTTTCAAGAGGTAATTCCAAGTATGGAAGAGATTTTTATTCATCAAGTAAAAGCATCAGAAAATGGATAAAATATGGCTTGTCATCCAGCGAGAATACCTAGCTCGCGTCAAGAAAAAATCATTCTTATTGGTCACTTTGTTGACCCCGCTTATCTTCCCGGCGATCATGGGTGTATTCGTTTGGATCGCATTGGAAGAAAAAGACAATCAATCGCTACGAATCATCGAGGTGATTGACGAAAACAAGCTCTTTTTCCTGGAGAGTTCGGAGCAGTACGCATTTTCATTCTCCAATACAACAGTCGAGGAAGCCAAAGAACTGGTCCAAAATGGAGAACGCTATGGGTTTTTACTGATCCCAAAGATTGACCTGAAATCTCCAGTGGGGATTACTTATTATGGCGAGGAGAATCCAAATATGAATTTGATCAACTATTTGGAAAACAACCTCAAAAAGAAAATCGAGGAACAGCGTTTATTTGAAAGTGGGATTGATCCTAAAATCATCAACGAGGTCCGCACCAAAGTCGCAATCAAATCCATCACGCTTGATGATCAAGGGGCCGAAACGGTAAGCGATGCTACTGTCAATTACGCGATTGGGTTTTTGGCGGGGATTCTGATTTACATGTTTATTTTCATTTATGGCAATCAGATCATGCAAGGTGTCATCGAGGAGAAATCCAGCCGTATTGTGGAAATTCTAGTATCCTCATTGAAGCCTTTTCAATTGATGATGGGTAAAATTTTAGGGATTGCCGCTGTTGGACTTACCCAATTGATCATCTGGATTGTACTGATTGGCACCTTAACTACAGTGGTGACAGGATTCCTAGGAATGCAAATGCCGCAGCAACAAGCGATGGAAATGGCTAGTTCAGACTTAGGTCAATCGATGCCTAATTCTGAATTGGGAGATATTTTCCAGATGCTTTCTGGAATTAATGTGACTGAGATAGTACTCTGTTTTATCTTTTATTTCCTTGGTGGGTATTTGATGTACGGGGCGCTTTTTGCCGGAATCGGATCAGCAGTCGATGCTCCTTCAGACGCGCAACAATTTATGCTTCCCGTGACAATACCTTTGATAGTGGCATACATGGGCCTCTTTGTATTTGTGCTGAATGACCCAAATAGCACCACTTCTTTTTGGCTTTCCATTATCCCACTCACTTCACCGATAGCCATGATGGGAAGAGTGAGTTATGGCGTGCCGGGAATTGAGCTTGCCTTGTCTATGGGGCTGTTGATTCTTGGCTTTCTGGCAACTACTTGGTTAGCGGGAAAAATCTACCGAATCGGAATCCTCATGCATGGAACCAAACCTACGTATAAGACCCTTTGGAAGTGGATCAAAACCAATAATTGATAACAGGATCAGAACCCGAGCCGACTAATTCAAATAAGAAAAAGTTAAATGTTTGTGCTGTGGTTAGATTTCTCAATCAAAAATAAAACTCTAAATTCAGCTTTAGTGGTTTGAGTTTTGGGATTTAAATTACCAAAGCATATACTAACTTCCCTATGCGCAAGTTAGTAATTGAGCCATCTTTGATCAAATGAAAAACCGATTCCAAGACCTTACCTCAGTCGATCTTTACAGTAACAAGAAACAAGTCAAATGGCTGGTGGTCTTGGTATCCATAGTCATTGGCTCTGGTTCGATCTGGTATACCAATCGTCTTGTAAATGAGCTGAAAGAACGAGAGCGTAGGCAGATTGAGCTACTCTCAGCTGCACTTGAATATGCCGCGAGTAATGCTGAAAACCTTACTTTTATCAATCAGGAAATCATTCAGCAGAACTATTCTATACCGATCATCATGGTCGATTCGGAAGGAGATCCGATTGAGTTTAGGAATATACTCTTCAAGAAAAATGCCGATGGACTAGATTCGATTCGGACTTTGGAGGCCGAGCTAGCAGAGATGCAAGAAGAGTACGAGCCGATTTTACTTGAGGAGGCAGATATCCAAGTCTTCTACAGGAATTCTGAGCTTCTTCTTAACTTAAAATATTATCCCTACGTCCAGTTAGCGGTTATTATTCTTTTTGGAGTTTTAGCCTACACTCTTTTTAATCAAAGCAAAATTGCGGAGCAAAATCGTGTTTGGGCTGGATTGACCAAAGAGACGGCACATCAATTGGGGACACCCATCGCTTCTTTGATGGCTTGGATTGATTACCTGCGAAATTCTCCAGTTTGGGAAGAAAACCGTGAAATTATCCAAGAAATGGATAAAGATGTAGTGAAGCTCAGAATGGTCACAGAGCGATTTAGCAGCATCGGGAGCAAGCCAGTGATCCAGCCTGAAAATCTATACGAAAGTATTGAGGAGACTATCACTTATTTGAGGCCTAGGATTTCGACCAAAGTGGAGATGAATATCAACGCAGATTCCAAAGATCTCGATGCCATGATGAATCGTCCGCTTTTCGAGTGGGTTATCGAGAATATCTGTAAAAATGCCGTTGATGCCATGAAAGGAAAAGGAACCATCAATATTGACATCCTTCAGGATAGCGACAAATATGTCATTGTCGATATCACTGATACTGGGAAAGGCATGGAAAAGAATATGTACAAACGTGTGTTTAATCCCGGATTTTCTACGCGACCGCGTGGATGGGGATTGGGATTGACCCTTGCCAAGCGAATTATCGAAGGCTATCACGGTGGAAAAATCTTTGTCAAAAACTCTGAGGTCGGAAAAGGAACCACTTTTAGAATTGTACTTCACGGAAGCCTCGAAGGTGCATCCCAGTTTGTCACCGAGGGAATACTCGAATACTAACGATTTACGATTTTGGATTTACGAGATCTTGATGAACTTCAGTCATTTTGGATACAGTCAGCTTTTTAATAGAGATTTTAAAATGAGAAATGGCTAAAAATGAGGTCTAAATCATGAAGATCCAAAGGGGTAGCTTACTTTCTAAATTTTAAAGTCTTAAGAATTATAATAGAGATTCAATGCTTTCGGAAATCGTCATTCGTAAATCGAAAATTCTCGAATCGTCCTACTTCCCACAATACCCCCCATTTTTAGTGGTTTTTCCCTACCTTTGCAAGCTGAAAAACATTCCCCATGAGTCTTAAAGAAGAAATCCAGAAACGAAGAACTTTTGCCATCATTGCTCACCCAGATGCTGGGAAGACTACTTTGACGGAGAAATTACTCCTTTTTGGTGGAGCAATCCAAACTGCTGGCGCGGTCAAATCCAATAAGATCGACACTGCCACTAAGTCCGATTGGATGGCAATAGAGAAGCAGCGAGGAATCTCTGTTGCAACTTCCGTGATGGGCTTCGAATACAAAGGGATGAAAATCAACTTGCTTGATACTCCTGGTCACCAAGATTTCGCGGAAGATACCTACCGGACTTTGACGGCTGTCGATTCGGTAATTATGGTCATTGACTGCGTAAAGGGTGTGGAGATTCAGACAGAGAAACTCATGGAGGTCTGCCGCATGCGAAATACGCCCGTGATCTGCTTTATCAATAAGCTGGATCGAGAAGGAAGAGATCCGTATGAGCTTTTGGAAGAAGTAGAACAGAAGCTTAATATCCAATGTCATCCGCTTTCCTGGCCGATCGGAATGGGTAAAAGCTTCAAAGGAGTTTATAATATTTTTGACCATAAACTGAATCTCTTTACTCCATCCCAGCGAAAGCTGAGTGACGTCCGTAGAGAATTTGAAAATGTGGAAGATCCCGAATTGGAGAAATTGATCGGTCCTGGCTTTGCCAACCAACTGCGCGAAGATGTGGAATTGATTGAAGGCGTTTATCCTGAGTTTGATACCGAGGCTTACCTTTCTGGAAAAGTCGCGCCAGTTTTCTTCGGTTCAGCTGTAAATAACTTCGGTATCAATGAGATGCTTGATACTTTTATTAAAATTGCACCAGCTCCGAAAAGTCGAAAAACAGATGAGCGGGAAGTAAAACCAGATGAAGCAAAATTCTCAGGTTTTATCTTTAAAATCCATGCAAATATGGACCCTAATCACCGGAACCGGATTGCATTCCTTCGAATCTGCTCAGGTAAATTTGAGCGAAACAAGCCCTACAATCATGTGGGAGGACCAAAACCATTGAGATTCTCCAACGTGACCCAGTTTATGGCTCAGGATAAAGAGATCATCGATGAGGCATTTCCAGGCGACATAGTTGGACTTTATGATACAGGAAATCTAAAAATCGGAGATACGCTGACTGAAGGTGAAAACATGGTCTTTACGGGTATTCCAAGTTTCTCTCCCGAGATTTTCCGGGAAGTGGTGAATAAGGATGCGATGAAAACCAAGCAGCTGGAAAAAGGCCTCAAGCAACTGATGGAAGAAGGTGTGGCGCAGCTATTTACCTTCGATATTGGTTCGCGAAAAGTGGTGGGAACAGTGGGTCAACTCCAGTTTGAAGTAATCCAATTCAGATTGAAAAATGAATACAATGCGACGGTAGAGTTTCAGCCGATGAATCTCTATAAAGCCTGCTGGATTACCTGCAAAGATAAAAAGCAGCTCGACGAATTTGTCCGCTCCAAGAATCGTCACATTGCACATGACAAAAATGGAAAGATTGTTTTCATGGCTGAGTCAAAGGCTTGGCTACAAATGGTGCAGGATAATTATCCTGAGATAGAATTTCACTTTACTTCGGAGTATTAATCTTTTTTTCTTTCTGAGAATAGTTGATTTAGAAATAAACTGGAAAAATTCGGAATCTGGTTGAGGATTTTTTTCATATTCAACTTCCTTAATCTAGCCTTAAGTATTGAAACACATTTTGGTATTCCAGAATATCAATATGCTCCACGCAAGATGACCGAAAAAGCAAAATCTGATCAGTCTTTTCTAGAAACCCTTTTTGGATCAGTTTTTTTTCTTCATCCAAATAAAGGGGGATAGGGGAATTTTCTATTAATGGATTAAGTCGGAGTGTTTTAGTGTTTTTTGCCAAAATGATGATGATGCCTGGACTATTTTCAGGGAGCTCCATCAATGCAGTATAGAAGCTGTCGAGGCAAGTCTTACATCCCTCGGGATTGATGATTAGGATCCACTCTTTCGGCTCTGCAATTCCTAGGGCTGAAGCAATCTCACTTTTTCCTTTTGGCTGGCAGGCTGTTACCAATAGCCAAAATGAAAGGGTAATAGCTGACTTAATCCTCATAGTTTAACCCTTCAAATCGAATAATGTCATAGCGCAATACGTTCTCATCAAAATCATCCCTGTTGGGGTTATTGGTTGAGACATAGAGTCCCTTGATACCGACGAAGTAGTTCCAAGCTTGAGCATAGTTTTTTTCAAAGATATGCTCACCTATTATATTCAAATTTTGATCTAAAATCAGAACTCCCAATTTGGGGTGGTTTTGCATCATTTCTCTTGGAGATAGATTGTATGACTCCCAATCTATTGATGGATAAAAAAAACGGTAATAAACTTTTCTAAAATGATCAAAAAGTAAAAGCTCATACCTGCCATTTTCTAAGTCTTTAATTATTTCACTATCTCCTACTGGAAGATCTTCAATAATCCTAAATCCATTGATTTTATTTGATTTGATTTCTTTGTATCCAACTATTTTTTCTTTCTCCTTTGAAATAATCCATAGTTTGTGATCTAATTGAGGAGAAATTAAGATTGAGTCTCCATTTTCCGTCCAGGTTACATCAAGACTTTTTTTACCGTTTATCCATTCGTCTTCAGGTCTTAGGATAGAAAGCCACTCCAATTTGCTTTTATCATTGAAGGTTGACGACACCTTAAAAATCGGGTGAGATTTCTTTACCTCCTCGGGTTTAACGCTGTATAAATCTCCAAAATAGGGTTGGATTCCATAAATAATGCCTTTCGAATAAATGAAAGGTGTTTCATTATTAGAAGATAAGTAATTGGCTTTTTTTTCTGGGTCCTCGATTGTGATAGTAGAAAATTTTTCTCCTGCTATATTGACAAAATGAATTCTCGGGGGAATAGCCGCGATTAATATAGTGTCTTTAGATACCAATTGGAATCCATTTATCAAACCAACTCCATCGGGACCTTCTTTTTGGAGGGGGATAGTTATTTTCAAATCCTTCGAATCTAAACTAAATACACCAAGTTCAAAGCTCGTTTTATTTTGAATCACTAAATGTTCGCCAGAATCACTAATGTAGTGTTGGATTCTAGATAAGTCTGGGTTGAAATTTTCTTTGATTGGGATTTCAATACTTCCGAAAATGTTTTTTTTTATTGGGTTATTATCTGCATGTTTTTGTGAGCAGCAACTAAAAATAGTCAGTGCAATAAAGATTGATTTTTTTTTCATAAGTCTGGGAAAGGCTGTTTCATAAGTTTGATCTTCTACAAGTCACTAATTGATCAAATCAAGAAACAGCCCTTTAGATGTTAATTATTTAATTGCAGAGGCAACACCTCCACCACCGTCTTCACAACCACATGGAGCTTTATCTTTCGGTTTGTGACATGATTTCCCATCCCACTCACACTTTGCAATTTCTCCTTGAGCCTCTACCTGACTCGATGTAAGAAAGGACGTTCCTATAATTAATCCTGAAGACAAAGCTATTCCTAAGCCTAATAATTTTAACTTTTTCATAATTTTCATAATTTTAGTTTGAAAACTGAATTGATTTTGAGAAAGTCTAGAATTTCCCGATTTGATCAATGGCCATTAGATCTTCACTAATATAATAGGGTGGGGGATGAAATTCAACTATTATTTAAAAATATTTTAATAAATTAATTAATTTACGAAAAATACGTCAGTAAACTCAAACTGCTGTCCGTTAAACAATCCTTTATCACTTAGTTTCAAATCTGGAATCACCAGTAAGCCCATAAAGCTCAGGGTCATGAATGGTGAGCTTAGCGTTGATCCCATTTCTTTTGAAATTCGATCGATTCGAGAATAGGCTTTTGCCACTTCGTAGCCATTTTCGGCAGACATGATTCCTCCAACCGGTAGCGGAAGGATTTCTTCCTTTCCTTCGAAAACAGCTGAAACTCCTCCTTTTGCTGCTACGATCAGATTGACTGCTCGACAGATCGATTCATCATCCACACCTACAGCGATGATATTATGCGAATCATGCCCTACGGAGGAAGCGATAGCACCTGATATTAGTCCGAAGTTTTTGATGAAAGCTACTGCCGGCGGAGCATCCTCGTAGCGATTGACTACAGTGATTTTTAATATATCCTCTTCTGGATTTGATTCGGCTAGACCATCTTTGATAAGGATTTTACCAGATATTTCCGGGGTTATCAATTGCCCATCCAAAGCTTCAATGACGCGCACTTTGGAACCTTTGGCTGGAATTTGGAAATCTGTAGGTTTTTTAAGGGAAGTATTGAAATTGTTGATCAGCTTATTCTCAACCCTTGTAATAAGTGTCTTGCCCTTTTCGGCTACCTTATCTCCATTGATATAGGTCGCAATTACTTCGAATTTCTCAAGGTCTTTCACCAAAATGAAATCCGCAGGATCGTCTTTGCGAAGCTGACCCACTTCCATGGAATAATGTGAAATCGGATTGAGACATGCTACTTTCAACACATCGAATAGGTCTTTCCCTTTTGCAATAGCCCGAGCCGCTAGCTCGTTGATATGACTTACTGCCAAACTATCGGGATGCTTATCATCCGAGCAAAAGAAGAGCATGTCGGAATAGTCGTCCATCAGATCGATCAGGGCTTCAAAGTTTTTCGCAGCTGAACCTTCCCGAATGGCGATTTTCATCCCAAGCTTGATTTTACCCAGGGCTTCGGCATAAGTAAAGCATTCATGATCGGTACTTGGACCGGCTTTCACATATTTTTCGGCTAGTTCACCTTTGAGCCCTGGAGCATGCCCATCGATAGGTTTGCCATGCTTTTGGGCGATCCGAATTTTCTCCATCACCACCGGATCCTGATTGACTGCCCCGGGCCAGTTCATCATCTCTGCCAAATAGTGAATCTCAGGTCTACTCATCAACTCCTCTATATCGGCTACATTGATTTCTCCACCTGCTGTCTCAAAAGGAGTAGCCGGCACACAGGAGGGAGCACCAAAATAAAATTTGAAAGGGACCTGTTTGCCGTTCTCGATCATGTAATCTACACCAGCCATCCCGCAGACATTGGCAATCTCATGTGGGTCTGAGATGGTGGCAACTGTGCCATGAACCACCGCCAATCGAGCAAATTCGGAAGGGACCAGCATCGAAGATTCCACATGAACATGTGCATCAATAAATCCCGGCATCAAAAAAGGAAGGCCAGCTTCCGGAGCTATAGGCTCGATGTCCTGAATTTTGGAGTTCGACAGACTAAGTAAAACTGGGTAAATTTTTCGATTAGAGATGTCTACAAATTGTGCTTTCAGCTGCATGAAAAGTGGGGCTTAGGAAAGATGATAAATGTCAAATTACTAGCAGAGCTTTCGGAGTTTGAAGGATCGGTTTAGATTAAAACTACTATATTTGCACCGAAATTAAAAAGCGGAAACGCATAGTTTTTAGATGGGTAAAATCGTCATTGCTATCGATGGTTATTCAGGTTGTGGTAAAAGTTCGACTGCGAAAGCGTTAGCGAAAAATCTGGGCTATACTTATATCGACTCAGGCGCTATGTATCGGGCTGCTACATTACATTTTTTAAATGAAAATCTTTCGCTGTCAATTGAAGAGGAGGTAAGGAGAGGATTAGATTCCTTGGAGATCTCATTTCGAATAAATCCTGGAACAGGACTTCAAGAGACTTATTTGAATGGGCAGAATGTTGAGGATGAGATTCGATCCATGCATATTTCTCAGAAAGTAAGCGAGCTGGCCACTGTAGCATCGATCAGAAAAGAACTTGTAGCGCAGCAGCAACGTTTGGGAAGAGGTAAAGGTGTAGTCATGGATGGTAGAGATATCGGATCGGTAGTTTTTCCAAATGCGGAGTTGAAAGTATTCATGACTGCCAATCTGAAAACGCGCGCTAAACGCCGACAGTTGGAGTTACTTGAAAAAGGACAGTCGGTGGATTTGATAGAAATCGAAGAAAATTTGGCGAATAGAGATGAAGTAGATTCATCACGGATAGAAAGCCCACTGATGAAAATGCCTGATGCCGAGGAAGTGGATACAAGTGATTTGACCTTAGAGGAGCAAGTATCAAAAATCATACAGCTCGCTAAGGCAAAAATTTAAATGAATTAGTTTATGGAAGTGACAATTGATAAAAATTCAGGCTATTGTTTCGGAGTAGAGTTCGCTATTAAGATGGCGGAGGATGAGATGGAACATAGTGAGAAGTTATACTGTCTCGGAGATATTGTGCACAATGACATGGAGGTCAATCGATTGAGCGAAAAAGGGCTTGTGGTTATTGACCGGGAGCAATTAAGCCAATTAACTGACTGTAAAGTGCTGATTCGAGCGCATGGTGAACCACCTGAGACCTATAGAACAGCTATTGAAAACAATATCGAGCTGATAGATGCCTCTTGTCCAGTGGTATTGAAACTCCAGAATCGGGTGAAAAATGCTTTTGATAAAATGGAGCGTGAAGAAGGTCAGATCGTGATCTATGGCAAGAAAGGCCATGCGGAAGTGATTGGATTGACCGGTCAAACTTTAGAAAAGGCAATCGTAGTGATGGAGGAGTCAGATTTGGATAAAATAGATTTCGCACGTCCAGTCACGCTTTTTAGCCAAACTACTAAGAGCACGAAAGGCTTTTATGAAATTTCCGGAAAAATTGAAGAACGAATTAAAGCCAGCAAAGGAGAATTGGCTGAGTTGGATTATAATGCCAATGATTCGATCTGCAGACAAGTTTCAAATAGAGAGCCTCAACTTCAGCGATTTGCAAAAGAAAATGATGTGATCCTGTTTGTTTCTGGAAAGAAAAGCTCCAATGGGAAAGCGCTGTACCAAGTATGTTTAAAGGAAAACCCTAGGAGTTTTTTCATTGAAAATGAAACTGAGTTAGACTTGGAGTGGTTTTCTAAAGGTGATAAAGTTGGTATTTGTGGTGCTACCTCTACTCCAATGTGGTTAATGGAACGAGTGAAGGTGTACTTAGACCTGCAGTCTGAGCAAGTGTTAACAGTATAGTAATGAGGTATATCAAAATAAATAACTGCCTTTCAGGTAAAATTTCAAAGATTAAACTCTATTAACCCCAATAATAAAAAGGTTATTTATTAGATTTGAGGCGTTTTTCAAAGGCTCATAGTTAAAAACAGATATGTCTAAAATAGTGAAGCTTAAGAAAGGATTTGACATCAATTTAGCGGGAAAGGCAAAGCAAGAGCTTTCCGATTTCGCTTCAGCTCAAACTTTCGCAATTAAGCCAACGGATTTCATTGGGTTTCAACGCCCTAAAGTCCTTGTCAACGAGGGAGATACTGTAAAAGCAGGCACTCCGCTACTGATCGACAAAGCCATGGATCAGGTCATCTTCGCGTCACCTGTTTCTGGAGAAATTGTCGAAATCAAACGAGGCGATCGCCGCAAACTGCTCGAAATTAAAATTTTGGCTGATAAGACCGTGACTTTCGAGACTTCCGAAAAATTGAATCTTGGATCTATAGATAGAGATACTTTAGTTAGGAAATTAGCAGCTAGTGGCATTTGGCCTAATATCCTACAGCGACCTTTTGGAATTATAGCTAACCCTGCTGACACTCCGAAAGCGATCTTCATCTCTGGATTTGATACGCATCCATTAGCTCCTGATTACGGATTTACTCTCCAAGGAGAGGAAAAATACCTGCAAGCAGGAATTGATGCCTTGGCAAAATTGACTTCGGGTAAGGTTCATTTGAATCTTGATGGATCCAAGCCAATTCCAGCAGTATTCGCAGGAATTAAAAATGCACAAATCAACCAGTTTTCAGGTCCTCACCCAGCAGGAAATGTAGGCGTGCAGATTCATCATCTCGATCCAATCAACAAAGGCGAAATAGCTTGGACTGTTTCTCCGACAGGAGTAGTTCAGATTGGCAAGTTTGTTTTAGAAGGTGTTTATGATTCCTCAAAAGCGATCGCAGTAACTGGTTCGGAGATTACCAAACCATCTTATGTGAGGACTTACAGTGGAGCCAATATTTCCACTTTTGTCAAAGGGAATTTGAACTCAGGACATGTCAGAGTGATTTCTGGAAATGTATTGACCGGTGAGAAGATTCATTTGGAAGGTTTCCTTGGATTTTATCATAATCATATCACAGTCATTCCAGAAGGGGATTACTATGAGTTCTTAGGTTGGGCAAAGCCAACTATAGAAAAATTGAGCTATCACAGAGCGTTAGGATTGTTGTCATTCCTGACACCAAAGAAGGAATTTGTACTCGATTCGAATGGTAGAGGTGAAGAGCGCGCATTTGTACAGACCGGCGTTTTTGAGTCAGTCACTCCAATGGATATTCTCCCTGTTTATTTGTTGAAAGCTATTTTGGCTGATGACTATGATGAAATTGAGGAGCTCGGGATCTATGAGATTGTAGAAGAAGATTTAGCACTTTGTGAATTTGTGGATGTATCCAAGCATCCGGTGCAGGAGTTGGTAAGAAAAGGTATAGAACTAATCCAATACAGTTAATCCATATGAAGTTTCTAAGAGATATAATGGACAAGCAGCGCCCTCTTTTCGAAAAAGGCGGCAAGCTTGAAAGTTTATATTACGCATTCGAAGCAGGTGAGTCATTCCTCTTCAGTCCCAATCATACGACAGGTATAAAGGGAGCTCAGGTTAAAGATGCCATCGATTTGAAGCGAATGATGATCACCGTTGTGGTGGCTTTGATTCCAGCTTTACTTTTTGGTATTTACAATACAGGTCATCAGCACTTATTAGCTACTGGTGGTACTGCGGGTCTCTGGGACAATTTTGGCGATAAGCTCACGACAGGTTTGGTTTTGGTTCTTCCTATCGTTATAGTAGCTTATGCTGCTGGAGGAATGGTTGAAGCGGTTTTCGCAGTGATCCGAAAGCACCCAATTAACGAAGGTTTCTTGGTTACTGGAATGTTAATTCCTCTAGTAGTACCAGCGACTACACCACTTTGGCAAGTTGCTTTAGCTACTGTATTTGCTGTAGTGATTGCTAAGGAAGTCTTTGGTGGAACAGGAATGAACATTCTTAATGTGGCCATGACTGCTAGAGCATTTTTGTATTTTGCTTATCCTGCTCAGATTTCAGGGGATCAAGTTTGGACCTATTTAGGGGATAAAGCAGCAGTAGATGGTTACTCTGGTGCTACTGCCCTAGCTGTAGCTTACAACGCAGGAGTAGATGGAGTGCCAGTCACAGAAGCACTCTCTACCCATAATTCGGTATTGGGGGCAGACCTATTTAGTTTTTCAAATATGTTTATGGGTTGGATTCCTGGTTCAATCGGCGAGACTTCTACGCTTATGGCGCTAGTCGGTGCTTTGATCTTGATCGGAACTGGAGTAGCTAGTTGGAAGATTATCGTCTCAGGTTTTGCTGGAGCATATATTATGGGATTTGTCATGAATCTATTTGCAGTAAATGAATATATGGCAATGCCTCCTCAATACCATTGGGTGATGGGTGGTTTAGCATTTGGTATTGTCTTTATGGCTACCGACCCAGTATCTTCTTCTCAGACTGAACCTGGAAAATGGATTTACGGCTTATTGATTGGTTTCTTAACGGTAATTATCCGTGTGACCAATCCGGCTTACCCAGAAGGAATTATGTTGGCGGTTTTGTTTATGAACGTATTCGCTCCGCTAATCGATTATTATGTAGTTAAGGCAAACAAAACAAGGAGGTTACAACGTGCAACAGTCTAACACTTATATTATTACATTTTCCGTCATTCTGACGGTAGTATTGGGACTTCTTCTATCAGGAACTTCTCAAGTTTTGGGTCCGATGCAGCGAGAAGCAATAGCCCTAGATCAGAAGAAGCAAATCCTTGGCGCAGTGATCTCAGGGGATGAAATTGCAGCGATGACTCCTGAGGAAGTGAATTCTTATTACGGAAGTCATATCGCCTCTACGGTAGTTGATGTAAATGGAAAAGAAATTGCTGATGCCACTGCTGCAGGTGTGGACGTAGGGAAGAATTATAAGAAGCCTTTTGAAGAGCGTCAATTTCCAGTTTATATCTTCCACGAAGAAGGAGATGTAGCTGCGGTTAAATCCTATGTTTTCCCAATTTATGGTGCTGGTCTTTGGGATGCAATCTGGGGGTTTCTGGCTCTAGATACTGATATGAATACCGTGGGTGGAATTACTTTAGCCCATGCAGGAGAGACTCCTGGTCTAGGTGCTCGAATTACAGAGCCAGGTGTTCAAGGAAGATTCGAAGGAAAAGAAATTTTCAACGAATCAGGTGAAATGGTAGGTATCCAAATGCAAAAGGGTGAGGGTAAAGATTACTCTGGTAATCCTCATCAAGTGGATGGTATGTCCGGTGCTACAATCACTGGTAACGGTGTGAATAATATGCTTAAAAATTACTTGGGATATTACAAAGTTTATATCGAAAGTAAGAAGTCTTCGACAGCAGTAGCTGTACTTTAATTGAACATCAACTCAAGAATATAAAAACATGAGTGCTGAAACTATAGAAAAAACGATCGTACAGAAGCCTGCTGAAGCGCTTCTTTCGAAACGTAGGAGGAAATTAGTATCTGATCCCTTAGTGGATGAAAACCCTATTACGATTCAAGTATTGGGCATTTGTTCTGCTTTGGCAGTGACCACACAAATGAAGCCTACTTTGGTAATGGCTATCTCGGTAATTTTCGTAGTAGTGATGTCCAACTTGGCTATCTCTTTAATGCGAAATACTATCCCAAGTCGAGTTCGAATTATCGTGCAACTTGCAGTAGTGGCTACTTTGGTGACCTTGGTAAGTGAGGTATTGAAGGCATTTGCATTTGACATGTATAAGGAGCTTTCAGTATTCGTAGGTTTGATTATCACCAATTGTATTGTAATGGGTCGTTTGGAAGCTTTTGCTTTGGGTAATAAGCCTTATGATTCAATCCTCGATGGATTTGGATCTGCACTTGGGTATTCTTGGATTATTTTGACAGTTGCGTTCTTCAGAGAACTTTGGGGTTCAGGAGCAGTATTCGGTATTCCGGTATTTGAATATGCGTCTAGCCTTTTCGGACCTGATTTCAAATTAGCGACAAATGGACTGATGGTTTCTCCAGTAGGAGCATTTATCATCTTGGGATTGATTATCTGGGTACAGCGTACCAAGACAGGTTATGTTGAACACTAATTAGAAGCTGAAAAAATGGATTTATTTAATATAGGTATTCGGTCGATCTTTATCGATAACATGGTTTTTGCTTACTTCTTAGGAATGTGTTCTTTCCTTGCCGTATCTAAGAAAGTAAGTACTGCAATTGGTCTTGGGGCTGCTGTGATCTTCGTATTGACAGTGACAGTGCCAGTGAACTGGATGTTGAATGAGTATGTATTGAAAGAAGGTGCTCTTTCTTGGGTGAATGGAGAATTAGCTTCTATAGATCTTTCCTTCCTTCGATTCATCATGTTTATTGCAATTATTGCAGCGATGGTTCAGCTGGTAGAGATGGTAGTTGAGAAGTTTGCACCAGCACTTTATGGTGCTTTGGGTATCTTTCTCCCTTTGATTGCTGTGAACTGCGCTATTCTTGGTGGATCACTATTTATGGCTCAGCGTGATTATACTTTAGCAGAGGCCTCTGTTTATGGCTTTGGATCAGGAACAGGTTTTTTCTTAGCCATCGTTGCATTGGCTGCGATTAGAGAAAAATTAAAATATTCCCACGTTCCTAATGGGTTGAAAGGTCTTGGTATCACCATGCTTTTGACCGGATTGATGGGATTAGCATTTATGTCTTTTATGGGTATCGATTTATAATCGGCTGCTCAAACAGAAATGTCAAGGCTCTGAATTAATTTTCAGAGCCTTTTTTGTTTTCGATAGGAAAGTATTCGCCTGAATTTTTTAACTTTTGAAAAATTCAACATAACCCAAACCTATCGATGAAATATTTATTTTCAATTATTGCACTCTTAATCTTTACTTTTCAACTTTCCGCTCAGTCGGGAGAATGGACCGAACTATTTAATGGCAAAAACCTAGACGGCTGGAAGGTCTCTGAAAACTCTGCTTCCTTCGCTGTAGAAAATGGAGTGATCAAAGTAGCAGGTCCGCGAGGACATGCATTCTACGTTGGGGAGGTAGGAAATCATGATTTCAAAAATTTTGAATTGATAGTAGAACTGAAGACTATGCCTAAGGCAAATTCGGGAATTTTCATTCATACGCAATACCAAGAGGGTGGCTGGCCAAATAAAGGCTATGAAATCCAAGTGAATCAATCTCACAGCGATTGGAGAAAAACCGGTTCTGTTTATTCCTTTCAAGATGTGCGTGAAACCTTTGTTCAAGACGGAGAATGGTACACTGAGCATGTGATTGTAAATGGAAGCCAGGTCACTGTTAAAATCAATGGTAAAACGGTCAATGAATATGATGAATCGAAAGATGAAAAGCGTGTTAGTGGTCTGGGTGAGAAAAGTTTGAGCTCTGGTACCATTGCCCTTCAGGCACATGATCCAGAGAGTGTGATCTATTACCGAAGTGTGAAGATCAAATTATTGAACTGATTAAATATGCCTTTGAAATAGAAAATGCCTAATCTTTAAGATTGGGCATTTTTTTTGAACATACTATTTTAATTAACCAAAGCTATGTCATTTACGTCTACTCGAATCGTTTCGTATTTCCTAAGAGGATTACTATTCCTCACTCCGATTGCTGTCACCAGTTACATTATCTATCAGACCATTGTCTTTTTAGATAATTTGATTCCAGTGCCAATTCCGGGAATAGGAATATTAATGGTTCTTGCTTTAATCACCTTTTTCGGGTATTTGGCGAGTCTTTTCTTTGCCAAGCCCTTCTTTGAATGGCTAGAGCGAGGCCTGATTAAAATCCCCTTAGTTAATCTTATCTATACCAGTATCAAAGATTTGATGGGTGCATTTGTGGGTGATAAGAAGAAATTCAGTTCTCCCGTAATTGTGCAGATTTCTGAAAGTCTTTCAAGGTTGGGATTTATCACTCAAGAAGATATGTCTGTTATTGGTTTTCCTGAGTTGGTGGCCGTCTATTTCCCTCATAGCTACAATGTGTCAGGAAATGTTTTTCTAGTACCTCGTGAAAAGATAAAGTCTCTTCCTGGGGTAAAAAGCTCCGATGTAATGAAATTTATGGTTTCAGGAGGGGTTTCTAGTTTAAAGTAAACTATTTTTAAAAATAAGTTAACGTGAAATACAAATAAGTTAACCAATCTCTTGTTTCTTTCTTTAGGTACTGCAGTAATAGTTTAAATATTTTGTTAACCTTAAATTAAAGAAAAAATGAAAAAGCAAATTCTTTTTATTGGTGCTATGTTTACCATGGTGTTTCTCTTTTCAAATACCCAATCAAGTTATGCAGCTTGTAACGAGGGCCATTCTTCAACTGGAAACCAAGGTTTTGGAGGTCCAAATGGGAGGTGGGAGTTGACGTGTGACTCAGCGCATTCTAGTACTTGTTGTGTGTCTCATCCTGAGCCACAACAATAATTCGTAATCTTAAAATGGGCTTTGAAATAATTTCTTAGTCCATTTTTTAAAAAATCAAACCATGAAAAAGTTCAATTTTATCCTCCTCATATTTTCATTAATAAGTTGTTCCGATATTAAGGATGAGAACCTTCAAAAATCGCTTGTGACTATTTCAATTAAGCCTGATTTTAGTTCAGCTATTAATTTTATTAAAGACACTACTTTTATTCCGCTAGAATTCTGTGAGGATTGTATAATCGGGAATATATCAAAGGTATTGAAAGTGCCAGATGGATTTATTATTTCAGATAAAACAATCACTAAACAAATATTGAAATTTGGCAATGATGGAAAATTTTTATTTAAAGTCGGGAATCAAGGTGAAGGATTGGGTAATTATATTCTTCCATTCGATATTAGCTTAATCCCAAATACAAATCACTTAGCTGTGCTAGACCAGAATCAGAATAAATTTATTTTTTATGATTTGGAGACTGGTAATTTTATAGAAGAGGTTTCAGTATATTTTCAGGCTAAATCTTTCTATTTCTTAGATTCAACTACCGTTGCTTTACATAATGATGGTAATTTTTCTGGATTAGAACGAGACAATTTAGGTGCTATTTTAAGTTTAGAAAAAAATGAGTATTTGTTCAAAGGTGTAAATGATTTTCCCAAAACAGATCAAAATTTAACTGGAGGAGATTTTTTAGAAGGGGCTAAAGGGGCTCTCTTTTCAAAATCCTTAAATGACACTATTTATACAGTTAATCATGATGGATTCTTTCCAAAGTATAAATTAGATTTTGGAGATAAAGCTGTGAAGGAAGAATTAAAGAAAAAACCTTTGATGGAGATGTTTGAAGAAATGATGAAAACAACCCCTTACTACCATAATGGTAATATTATTGAGAATACTAACTATTTGTTTTATTTATGGTGGGCTGATGACCCTATAGAAAAATTTTCTTGGTATAATAAGGTGACCAAAGTAAATTCATCAATGAATGGAGAAGAAGTCATCTTTAAAAGACCTTTTTATATTAATGAAGATTATTTGGTTGCTTATTTAACTAATGCAGATTTTGAGCAAATGGAAATTAAACCGAATTTTGGTCTTTCGGAGAATCAAACTTTAGTAAAAATAACTTTTAAATAATTGATTAGTGTTTTAAATACCTCACAAAAGCAATCCAATCCCCATCTGGCGACCAAGAATGTACATTGATGGTACCTTGACCTCCATAGAATACTGGTGTTAAATCCTTGACATCTTTTGTTTCTACATTTAGTAAGCGGAGCTTTACGTCTTTCCCAAAAGGATGGGATCCTTTTTGATCTTCTAAGTAGGAGATGATAACTGCTGACTTATTATCAGGTGATGGATGCGGAAACCAGTTGTCCAATTCGTCATTTGTCAGTTGCTCTGCGCCGCTTCCATCAGTTTTCATCCGGTAAGCCTGCATTCGTCCAGTACGATTCGAGTTGAAATAAATCCATGTCCCATCATAAGAATATTCCGGTCCATCATCTAATCCTTCCGTATCGGTCAATCTGACTTCAGCTCCTCCTGAACTTGGAATCGCATAGATATCCCAAGCGTCATTACGCTGCGCACAATAAGCCAGAGTTTTTCCATCAGGACTGATTCCATGCCAGTAGCTAGGATGGTTGGAGGTGAGCAGTTTTGGAGGGGAGCTGCCATCCATAGGCATGGTATAGACTTGTGAGCTTTGGCCGGGTTCGCTTTTACTGATAATCAGGGTCTTTCCATCAAAGCTAATCCCGTGATCATTATTTGCCCTAGAAAGTTGATCTGGGAATAACTGTCCAAGTTTCTTGCCTTCCAAATCTACTCTTTCTAAAAATCCACCAGAATTAATCAGAAGAAAGTTGCCATCTCTTGACCAATTAGGCGCTTCGAAATGACGTTTTTCTCTTAAAATGGTTCTTTCTGCACCGGTCTTTATATTCAGGATTACTAGTTCACTGGTAATGTTTTCAGGTACTTGAGCGATAAGTGAAAATGAAACGGATAGAAAGATTACAAGAATGGTGATGGTTTTCATGGCTTTTGGGTTGTTCTTCTTAAATATAAGAAAGCCCAGCCATCTTATGTCAAAACTTCTACGATATGCTCCATTTTATCATTAAATCGACCAATTTCCCAAACTGACTGATTGGCCGTTTCCATAGTCTCTGTAAACCACT
Organism: Planctomycetota bacterium; assembly: GCA_047612305.1. Taxonomy (GTDB): domain Bacteria; phylum Bacteroidota; class Bacteroidia; order Cytophagales; family Cyclobacteriaceae; genus Algoriphagus. Next base: position 60,707 of record JBLGAM010000001.1, read on the forward strand.
CAACTTGCTCCGGATCTACCGCCAGCATCAAACCACCGCTGGTCTGCGGATCACAAAGTTTGACTAGATCCATGCCGACCACGCCTTTTGTTTTGGCAGAATAGGCATTCCAGTTTCGATAAGTATTGTCGGGGAAGATAAACTGATTAATATATTCCTGAACCCCTGAGATCATTGGAAGCTTTGGTAGTTCAATAGTCGCTGAGAGTCCAGCCCCCTCACACATTTCGATCAGATGACCTAAAAGTCCAAAACCTGTCACGTCGGTCATCGCGTGAATTTCTTCATGATTTCCTAAAACTTCCCCAATTGAATTCAAGGTACAGGTGACATCAATAAGTTTGGAATAATCTTCTGCAGTAATTTTCTGTCGCTTAAGCGCAGTCGCCAATACTCCAACGCCCAATTCTTTGGTTAAGAAAATCAAATCTCCGGATTTTGCACCTTTGTTGAGTTTGATCTTTTTTGGATGAACTATCCCATTCACAGACAGTCCGAAAATCGGGTCTTTCGCAGCAATGCTATGTCCTCCGGCCAATTCAATTCCAGCAGCTTTGCAGATGCTTTTAGCACCTTCCATGACTTTCGCTGCCAATTCGGGAGCGAGTTTTTCCACCGGCCAACTCAAGATCGCATTAGCAAAAATTGGTTTTCCACCCATAGCATAGACATCGGAAAGTGCATTTGCAGCAGCAATTCGTCCGAAATCAAATGGATCGTCTACAATCGGTGTGAAAAAATCAACTGTGTTGATTACCGCAATTTCCTCTGAAACCTGATAGACTGCCGCATCATCTTTCCCTGAATTACCGACCAAAAGATTCGGGTCAGTCTGGGTGAACGAGCCACTGGAACTTAGGATTTGATCTAAAATTGCGGGGGCGATTTTACAGCCACAGCCCGAGCCTTCGCTCCATTCAGTCAGTCGAGTGGGTGGCTTTGGTGGTAAGTTCATTTCTAGCATTAATTAGTTGGTTTAGGGCTTCTGATTCAGAGATTTCTTCCAAATTCAGTGAAATAGTATTTTTAGATTCGTGCTTTTCTAGGTCAAAATCATAGGCTTTATCGTAATAGATCAGCAGATTTGCAATCCAATTGGCATGATTTCCATCCACGATGGCTTCGATGGCCTGTGAGGTCCGCAGACCTCCAAGTTTCTTTTTGAGGCGAAGGACAGCCTGAATTAATTCGTCTTTTGGCAATATCGCATACTCGTCAGAAATCAATTTGACTCGCTCGGCATCAGTTCGATGAATATCGATTAATGGGGCTTCAAGCATTTGCTGATAAAATAGTTCTGGTAAAATCAAGCGTCCAATTTTCCGGCTTTCATTTTCAATCCAAGTTGGTTGATCTGGGTCTAATTTCATCACAGCCTCTGCTAGCAGATTTTCAAATTGCTCCACGGTTGGTTGAGGTGCTTGTCCGATTGCGCCGAAGCTGGAGCCTTTGTGGTTGGCGATTCCTTCCAAATCCAAAATTTGCTCGCCTTTGTTTTTAAGACTCTTGAGTAACAGAGTCTTTCCCGTACCCGTCCGACCTGCCAAAACAATAAGGTTAAGCTTGTCTCGAACTAGGTCGAAGCTATAGGCTCGATAGGTCTTGTATCCACCTTGTAGACGGTAAACCTCAAAACCAACCATGTTCAATAGCCATGAAAGAATCTGGCTTCGCATTCCACCTCGCCAACAATAGAGGAGAATTTTCTTGTCAGGGAACTGGGCTAAAGCTGATTTTTGAATTTCATGAAATCTAGGTCCTACTAATTCGAATCCTTTCAAAGTAGCCACTTCATTCCCCTTCTCTTTGTATAGTGTGCCTACAACCACTCGTTCTTCATCGTTGAGAATTGGGATGTTGATTGCGTTCGGGATCTGACTTTGGGCAAACTCTCCCTCACTTCTCGCGTCGATTAGCGGAATTTTTTTTCGAAGCTCAAAAAATTCAGGAAGGGTAATTAAGGTTTCTGCCATAGCTTGGTGAAGGTAAAAAAAAACATTATTGAATTAGGAATCCCAAAAGGGAAATTATAGACTACTCTAGTCCGTGTATCAGGAGTATTTGGATATATTCAGCTTTAGACTCAAGATATAATGATCTAATTCCGAAAAATTGGACTAATTGAGTTTAGGGAATTGCTTTGTTTTTCTTTGTGAAACCTTGGATTCCTTTGCCGTTAAAAGGATGTAAGAAAAAAAGGTCCAAGTCTGAAGACTTGAACCAATTAGTTATCAATAGTTTTAAGCTTTTGGCTTACAGTTGAGCATCCAATTTTTTGGAAAGCACAGATTTTGGTACTGCACCCACTTGTTTATCTACGATCTCTCCACCTTTGAAGAATAGAAGTGTAGGAATGGAACGGATCCCGAAAGCTTGTGCCACGCCAGGATTAGAATCGACATCTACTTTGCCGATTATTGCTTTTCCTTCATAGTCGCCAGCAAGTTCTTCAACTAATGGTCCGATCATTTTACAAGGACCGCACCACTCTGCCCAAAAGTCAACCAATATTGGCTGTTCAGATTTGATGATTTCTTCAAAATTTGCGTCGGTGATTTCTATTGCTTTTGCCATTTTATATTTTGTTGATATTTTAAATTTCAAATTATAGGTTTAAAGTGAATTCAAGTTTAATAAGTTCCTAGGTGCTTGAAAAATATTTTATTTACTAATTCAAAAACGCCTAATTAAGGTTCTCCATTTCAACATCTTATTATACCATTCCTTCTTCAAATAAGGTGAAAAAAATCATAGATGATATTTCTTTCGGGCCTTTACAAAATATTCGCTTCTCTAAAACCCGAATCTTTGAATTCTTTTATGAACCCTATGAAGAGATCAATTACACTACTTTATACATCACTTCAGGAATTTGTCTCAATTCTTTTATCATCTCGGCGCTAGGATCGATGGAGAATTTTTTAGAGAAAAGCTCCAGTGCGATGTTTTCCTTTCTATCAATCACGTCAAAATAAAGCTTTGCTTCGCCTTTGTATTTCGAAGTGATGGCTTCCAATTTTTCCATCAGATCATAGCTCAAATCGTCCAAATTAATGTTTACCCGGATTCCTTTGACCATTTTACTTCGGACTTCACTCAGCAGCATAATGTTGCTGATTTTGAATTCCAACTCATTTTCAGCCCATCGCTTGGGTTCGACTTTTCCCGACAGAAATACAAACCAACCAGACATGAAGTATTCTTTAAACTTTACGTAATCTTCTCCGAAAAGGAAAAAGGTAAACGAACCCGCATAATCGTCTAAGGTCAGTGTTCCAAAAGGCTTTCCGTTTTTAGTGGTTCGATGAGCAAAACTTTGTACCGAACCAGCTAACTTAATATCACTTCGATTTCTTAAGCTTTCGAGGTCAGTAAGATCAGGTAAGGAGGCATTTGTGAAGGAATCGATTTCCAGTTTGTATTGATCCAAAGGATGCCCTGAAATATACAATCCTACGACTTCTTTTTCGATGTTGAGCTGCTGAAGTTGGGAGAAAGGTTCCATCGGAGCGATCGTGGGCATTGGAACAGCCATGCCGCCTGATGATCCCCCACCAAACATACTAAACTGCGAAGAATCTTCTTCTTGTTGGATTTTTTGAGCGTATTTTGAGGCTTTTTCTATCAGCGATAAATCTCCATCTGCTGCTTCTAAGTATTGTCTTCGATGATGCTCTGGAAAGCAGTCAAAAGCTCCAGCCATTGCCAAGGCTTCCATCGTCTTTTTATTTAAAGCTTTTGAACTTACCCTTTTTGCAAATTCAAATATGTTTTTGAATATACCTCCTTTTTCACGTTCCTTGATGATTTCCTCTACTGCAGCTGAACCTGCACCTTTGATCGCTGCCATTCCAAAACGGATTTCACCAGCTTTATTTACGGTGAAGCCACTTTTGGATTCATTCACATCCGGCCCTAATACAGGGGTTGCAGCACGCTTACATTCTTCCATGAAAAACGTCACTTGGGTGATGTCATTCATATTATTGCTCAGTACCGAAGCCAAATACTCTGCTGGATAATGTGCCTTCAAATACGCGGTCTGATAAGCGATCCAAGCATAGCAAGTCGAGTGGGACTTGTTGAATGCGTAGGATGCAAAAGCTTCCCAGTCCGTCCAGATTTTAGCTAGTTTTTTAGCATCATGGCCTTTTGCAGAGGCTTGCTCAATGAATTTTGGCTTCATTTTATCCAAGACATCCTTTTGCTTTTTACCCATTGCTTTTCGCAGCACATCTGCCTCACCTTTGGTAAAACCTGCCAATTTTTGCGAAAGCAACATCACCTGCTCCTGATAGACTGTGATGCCATAGGTCTCCTCTAAGTATTCTTTCATGTCCTCCAGATCGTATTCGATCGCTTCGGTACCATGCTTCCTTTTGATAAAGGAGGGGATATAAGCAAGTGGACCTGGTCTATAAAGGGCATTCATGGCAATCAAATCCGCAAAAACTGTTGGTTTGAGTTCGCGCATGTATTTCTGCATTCCAGCAGATTCATATTGGAAAATACCAACTGTCTCACCTCGCTGGAAAAGCTCATAAGTTTTTTCATCATCGATTGGAAATTCATCCGCATCGAGTTCGATCCCATGGCGCTCCTTCACAATTTTTATTGCGTCTTTGATCAGGGTTAGAGTTTTTAGACCCAAGAAGTCCATTTTGAGCAAGCCGGCAGATTCCACCACGGAGTTGTCAAATTGTGTGCAAACCATCTCAGAATCTTTTGCCAAGGCAACAGGAACAAAATTCGTGATGTCGTCTGGTGTGATAATTACCCCACAGGCGTGAATCCCGAGATTCCGAACCGATCCCTCGAGCATGGTAGCTTGATTGATCGTCTTGGCAGCTTCGTCCTGACCTTTGGAGATTCGAATCAACTCATCCGCCTTGGCGATCATCTCGCCCTGACCTTTGAGTTTGTCGGAGATTGCTGCACGATTTCCTTGTAAAGCGAAGAGCGCTTTCAATTTAATGTCAGGAACCAGATTGGCTAATCTTCCAGCTTCTGCTAAAGGTAAATTCAGCACTCGTGCCGTATCACGAATTGCAGATTTTGCAGCCATGGTGCCGTAAGTGATGATCTGAGCCACCTGATTCGAGCCGTATTTTTTAATCACATAATCGATCACAGATTGACGGCCTTCGTCGTCAAAGTCAATGTCAATATCGGGAAGTGATACTCGGTCGGGGTTCAGGAATCTCTCAAAAAGGAGATTGTATGCGATGGGATCAATGTTGGTGATGCCTGTGCAATAAGCCACAGCCGATCCTGCCGCAGATCCACGACCTGGTCCCACGGAGACTCCCATTTTTCTAGCCTCAGCAATGAAATCCTGTACGATCAAAAAGTAACCTGGATAACCTGTATTCTCAATAGTTGCCAGCTCAAAATCTAAACGCTCCTGGGTTTCAGGAGTCATTTCTTTGTAGCGTTTTTCCGCTCCTTTGTAGGTTAAATGACGCAAATAGGCATTTTCCCCACGTTTACCTCCATCTTCTGCATCGTCGTTATGGACGAATTCTGCAGGAATGTCAAATTTTGGAAGGAGTACTTCACGGGCAAGTTTATAGCCTTCCACTTTGTCCACAATCTCTTGAGTACATTCGATGGATTCTGGAAGATCCGCGAAGAGCTTCTTCATCTCTTCGGGAGTCTTTAGGTAGAATTCATCATTGGGGAAACCATAGCGGAATTCTCGTCCACGCTTGCCAATGTATTTTTTTGGTGTCACCAAGAGCGCGCCGTCTTTCACACAAAGCAAGACATCATGAGCTTTAGCATCTGTTTTCTCGGTGTAGTAGGAATTATTTGCTGCGAAATACTTGACATCGTATTTGCGGGCAAGCTCCAATAAAACCTCATTTACTTTTTCCTCTTCTGGGACTCCATGACGATTCAGTTCCACATAAAAATCTTCACCAAACTGTTCTTTCCACCAAAGAAAAGCTTCCTCGGCTTGTGTTTCTCCTACGTTCAAGATCAAAAATGGGATTTCTCCCCAAAGCCCTCCTGTGGTGGCGATTAAGTCGCCTTTGTATTGGAGTAAGAGTTCTTTGTCGATTCTGGGGAGGTAATAAAACCCTTCAATATTTGCGTAGGAGGCTAATTTGGCTAGGTTGTGATAGCCCGCTTTATTTTTTGCAAGTAAGACAGTCTGATATCCGTCATCCTTATTGCTTTTGTTTTTTCGGTCACGACAAAGGTTGAATTCACATCCTAGGATCGGTTTGATCTCTTTTGCCATCGCTTCTTTCACAAAGTTGAAAGCACCCATCATATTGCCATGATCCGTCATGGCGATGGCAGGCATTCCCAAAGCCTTTGCCCGAGCTACCATGGCAGGAATCTCTGAAGTGGCCTGAAGTACCGAAAATTGACTATGCACGTGCAAATGGGTGAAAGGCATGTCAGTCAGATCTGAAATATCCGCTTTGCCGGCCAATTTCAAGACATCTTTTGCGGCAGCTTTTTGAGTGTCTTTCGCTTGGGCAAAGTTGGCTTCTTCTAATTTTGGGGCCTCATAGATTACTTCAGAGGTCTCGATTCCAGCTGCAGGAGGTTGCACACCTTGAATGATTAGACCGAAAAAACATCGCGCTGTAGCGTCTACATCATAAGCGGCATCGTGTGCATCGCCAAATCCTTTCCCAAAAAGCTTCTGGTGTAATTCGGTAAGCGTTGGCCATTTGAATTTACCGCCACGACCACCTGGAAGTGCACAAAAATCCGTTGAGATGTCTTTGGTGTCGAGTTGAGTCGCAGTGAGTGGCATAGTCGCTTCCGCTCGAAGATATTCCGAGCCAACGACATTGATATCAAACTCTACATTATGACCAACCAAGTATTCAGCTTTCTGCACATCGCCTTCGAAAATTCCAAGAATCTGCTTTAGATCATGGCCTTCGGCCAAAGCTCGTTTGGTGGAGATCCCATGAACTTTTTCCGCATTGTAGGGAATAGTAAATCCTTCAGGGCAGATAATATAACTATGATTGGAAAGTAGATTTCCTTTAGCGTCATGCAGTTGCCATGCAAGTTGCACTAGCCGCGGCCAGTTGTCCACATCGGACATGGGGGCATTGTAATCGCGAGGCAGACCAGTGGTTTCGGTATCAAAAATTAAATACATACAGCTTGGGGATTTGAGACTTCAAAATAGGGTTAATCTCTTGAAGCTGCCAAGTGCGATGGAGGTAATTGTCAGGAAAATTTACTTTACTAGATTATTTTTTGAAAAGGTGTTTTTAAATCAGTATGTGTATCCGCTCTATTGCACATATGGGTGAATTGCCGCGATAATCAACCGGTCAAACAATCTATCCCCAAAATATCTCCTATTGAGTTTGTAAACGAATTCATTGAGGTAATTCTGGAGGTATTTGTAAGTGATCATGTGGTTTATTCCCAGCAGTTTTCTCTTCAGGTTACTGATCGCTTTGTGTACCCATCTGAGGGTGTCTTTGGTGGGATCTTTTCCGGAAATAACCCTGAAATGGGTGTCTACAATATCTTCAAGTTGTGAGTATACCGTATTATTGTCGGTGAATAGCACAATATCCCAATCAGCGTTCTTTTTGACGAACTGCTTGACATGCTCACCGTCTACTTTGCCCAATACTTCCATTTTAAAGTGACCACAGAATCTACTTGTCTTACTGGTCTCCAGGTCCTCCAAGGGTATGGATTCGGCAGAACCACCCACCTCAGCTTCCCTTTGGCTCCCCTTGCCCCTTTTCAGTTGTCCTTTCACACGCTCCGAGGTGGCAATTCCTATATACCCCTCACCAAACTCCAGCATGTCTTTCAGGGTGTACAGTGCATCCCTTTTACCCATGTAAACCCTGATTTTATGTATCATCCTAAATGCTGTCTCATACCTGCTTAGACCCAGTTGACGCTGGAATTCCAGGCAGGAAAAGCCTTTCTTGGTCGCTGACATCAGCATAAACGCTAGGAACCAAGGTGTGTAGGGAAAGCTTGCTTTTCTCCATCACCGTACCGCTTTTGAGAGAACTTCTGCGTCTGCATATGCTGCATTCGAAAAATTTGGTTCCGCTGAACCAGTAATGTCTTCGCAGCCTTTACATCGGATCCTGGCTTTTTCCCGATGCTCTTTTAGGTAAATTTCGCAGCTTTCCTCATCAGGAAAATAGTTGATAATGTCAATGATATTCATGGTTTTGGCTATTTTTAACCAAGTAACACCGCTTCTGAATTCCCTACAATTTAATGCCGCAGTCTTTCATTCTTTGGCTACGTGCAGTCTAGCGGACACACATATTAACTAATATGATTATACGGAATCGTGCCAGTAGCCAAATTTAATTGGGACAGCTAGTGACACTAAGTTGTTGGGTATAATTTAAGGAGCTTAATTGGTCAAAACAAAAGGTTCTGACTATGAATATTTTAAAGTTTGCTGAACGTTTCCCGGATGAATCATCCTGCATAGCCTATTTCCAAGAGAAAAGGGTGAAAGAGGGAGTAATCTGTAAGAACTGTTCCTGTTCTGATCACTATTGGCTTCATTCAAAAAATATGTTTCAATGCAAAGCATGTGAGTTTCGGACTAGTATTAAAAGTGGTACTATGATGGAAAACAGTAACCTTTCGCTTAGAAAGTGGTTGATGGCGATTACATTTATTAGTGCAACCAAACAAGGATTCAGTGCACTGGAACTCCAAAGGCAGATGGGGTTTTCACGCTATCAGACTGTACTTGACCTTTATCACAAAATAAGGGTGATTATGGGCAAAAGAGACGATGAATATAGCCTGGAGGACATGGTTGAGTATGATGAAGCCTTTGTTACCAAAGCCACTGATGCTCAGCAGAAGTCAGATCTCAGCCGTGGCCGGGGAAGCCAGCAAAAAGCAATCGTAGCTGTAATGGCCGAATCAACTGTTCTGGAGGACTTCAAAACAGGAGAACTGACCAAGAGTTGTAGATACTTCAAGATGAAAAAGATCGAAAATCTGAAAGCAAAAACAGCTGAAAAACTCATCAGAAACCTGTTAGACAAAGATATTATGCTACAAACCGATGAGAGTACAACCTATTCGAAATTTGAGGATTTCATCGAGGGACATGTGAAAGAAATATCAGGAACGAAAGAAGGTAAATTCAATCTCAAATGGGCTCACACGGCAATTAGCAACTTCAAAAGTGATTTGAGAAAATACAGAATGGTCTCAGAAGGAAAGCTTCAAAATTACCTTGACGAGTTTTGCTACAAACTCAACAGAAGATATTTTGGCGAAAGGCTTTTCGACAGACTAGTTATTGCGTCAATTCAACCCTACTGGCAAAGTAGCGGATAATCATGTTTTTTAATCTGATTATCCGCAATGATGCCAGTGACCTCTTCTTCTTTGGCTATCTGGCTGGAAGACCGATGACGGGCGACGGAAGTAACAGTGA
>JBLGAM010000002.1:0-68818 GCA_047612305.1 Planctomycetota bacterium
GATACTTTGACTTTTTATCTGCCTATTCTGCTGTGAATCAGGGTCATTGCCATCCAAGAATTAAAGATGCATTAATTGAGCAAGCAGGTACGTTGACTTTGACTTCTCGTGCTTTTTATAATGATGTTCTAGGTCCATTTGAAAAATATATTACTGAGTATTTTGCATTTGAAAAAGTACTGCCGATGAATACAGGTGCGGAAGCAGTAGAAACTGCAATCAAAATTGCCCGTAAATGGGGATATGAGAAAAACGGTATAGATGAGAACCAAGCAAAAATCATTGTTGCGGAGAATAATTTCCATGGAAGAACGACTACCATTATTTCTTTTTCAAATGATGAAAATGCACGCAAAAATTTCGGGCCATTTACAGATGGTTTTATAAGGATACCCTATAATGATGTTTCAGCCCTCAAAGAAGCACTAAAAGCCGAGAACGTAGTGGCTTTCTTAGTAGAGCCAATTCAGGGCGAGGCAGGAGTGTATGTGCCGGCAGATGATTATTTAAAAGAGGCTAAGGCAGCTTGCGAAGCTGCTAATGTTTTATTGATAGCAGATGAAATACAAACTGGAATTGCCAGAACTGGTTCGCTTTTGGCAGTCTGCGGAAATTGCTCCTGCGAAAAGAGCTGTGAAAGACAAGCTACTTATGTGAGGCCTGATATGTTGATTTTGGGCAAAGCGATCTCTGGAGGGTTTTATCCGGTATCCGCAGTTCTAGCTGATAATTATATTATGGACGTGATCAAACCAGGCCAGCACGGATCTACTTTCGGAGGTAATCCAATAGGTGCAAAAGTTGCAATTGCTGCTTTAGAAGTGGTTTCAGACGAAAATCTAGCTCAAAACGCTAGAAAGCTTGGAAAGATTTTTCGAGATCGTATGGAAACGTTGGTTAAGAAATACCCAATAGTAAAGCTTGTCCGTGGCAAAGGTCTCCTTAATGCAGTAGTAATTAATGATACTGAGGAAAGCAGCACAGCTTGGAATATTTGCGTAGCCTTAAAAGACAATGGGCTTTTGGCTAAGCCAACTCATGGTAATATAATCCGATTTGCGCCGCCCCTAGTCATGACCGAAGACCAGCTTCAAGAATGCTGTGATATCATAGAGAAGACGATGAAGAACTTCTAAAAATTATCCCTGAAAGCTTTCTTTCAGGGTTTTTTTATTTCAATTACTTACTTTTATTGCCAATCATTTAAAATCTCCTATGCTACAAGCAGTTATTTTTGATATGGATGGCGTCATCTGTCATACCAATCCATATCATTCCGTTGCTTTTAAGCAATTCTTCGCCAAGCGAAACCTTAATCCAACAGAGGAAGAGTTCAAACTTCACATGTATGGAAAAAACAATGGTTATATCTTAAGCTATTTCCTTGGAAGAGAGATCCAAGGTGAAGAGCTTATAGAATTGGAGTTTGAAAAAGAAAGCTTATTCCGCGAAATCTATAAAGCCGAAGTCCAACCGATTTCCGGATATTTAGATTTTTTGAATGATCTTAATCAATTAGGCCTTTCTATAGGAGTGGCTACCTCCGCACCTCGTGCTAATCTTGATTTGATTCTAGGGACTTTGGCTATTAAAGAAACAATGGGTTCCATGCTAGCTTCTGAGGATGTCTCAAAACACAAGCCTGATCCTGAGGTTTATTTAAAAACAGCGGCCAATCTTAAGATTGACCCAGCTCATTGTCTCGTATTTGAAGATTCTTTTTCAGGTGCCTCAGCGGGCTTGAATGCTGGGATGAAAGTGGTGGGTGTTCTTTCAACGCATAAAAAAGAAGAATTGCCTGTTTGCGATTTATATATTAACGACTATTCAGAATTGGATATAGTCCAAGTTCAACAACTCTTTATCTAATATGCAGCGAAGACCTAGAAGAAATAGAAAATCCGAAGTGGTTAGAAACCTGGTAGAAGAGACCTCGCTTTCGGTTAATGATTTGATCTTCCCAATGTTTTTGGTAGATGGAAGTCAGAAGAAAGTCGAAGTAGCTTCTATGCCTGGAATCTATCGTTTTTCGATTGATTTGATGCTCAAAGAAATTGAATCCTGTATGAAGTTAGGGATCAAATCATTTGATGTCTTCCCTGCTTATCCTGATTCGCTTAAGGATTCCATCGCAAGTGAAAGCTACAATCCAGAAACTTTCTATCTTAAAGCACTACGAGCGATTAAGCAAAACTTCCCTGAATTATGCTTGATGTCAGATGTAGCGATGGATCCTTATAGTAGTGATGGTCATGATGGCTTAGTGAAAAACGGAAAAATCCTTAATGATGAAACTTTAGAAATTTTAGGCAGAATGTCTTTGGCGCAGGCAGATGCAGGAGTCGATATCCTCGGGCCTTCTGATATGATGGATGGGAGGGTTGGATTTATCCGGGAGCTGCTTGATGATAATGGATATACTGATACTTCGATTATGTCCTACACTGCTAAGTATGCAAGTGCCTTTTATGGTCCATTCCGGGATGCTTTGGATTCTGCTCCAAAATTTGGGGATAAAAAAACCTATCAGATGAATCCGGCAAATATCAAAGAGGCACTAATCGAGGCAGATTTGGATGCTGCGGAGGGCGCTGACTTTTTGATGGTAAAGCCGGCTTTGGCTTATTTAGATATTATTAAGCTTTTAAATGAGAATTATCCCCTTCCTATAGCTGCTTATAATGTGTCAGGAGAGTATAGTATGATAAAAGCCGCTGGGGAAAGAGGTTGGATTGATCCTGAGCGAGCAATGATGGAATCCCTAATCAGTATTAAACGAGCTGGAGCGAAAGTGATTCTTACTTATTTCGCGAAGGAATTTGCTATGCTGAAAGGCTAAGAGAATATTTGGTTAGAATTTAGATTATGAGGCTGGAGAAATCCAGTCTTTTTTTGTTTTAGGGGTTATATAAATGTCAGTAATTGAAAAAAATTACACTTTTTTTAAAAATTGGTTAAAAAAAATACTGAATTGTTAAAATTTATATTTTTCATAATAATCAATAAATAGTTTTAAATATTGAGAAAACAGTCTTTTCAAAATAAAATTTTTTAAAAAATGATTTGACTTATAAAAGTCACTCTATCTGAATTCTCGAAATCGATTTCAAAGAATATTATAGAAGAAAACAGAATTTTATTTTTCTTTAACATTAGGTTAAAAAAGATCCAATAATTACAAAAAGAATGAAGATTTAGGAAAAAATGGTTTAATTATATCATCAAATTGCTAAAAAAAATGTTAATGCTTCAAAAAGTGATTTGTTTTTTTACCAAAAATATAATTACATTTGAATCGATTTATTACTATCAAACCTATAATAAATTCTGGAAAACGTTCAAATTTTAACTTAAAACCTATGAAGTATTTTGTACCCCTAGTAGCTCAAGATATAGGCGCTACAGCAGATTTATCTGCAGAAATTGCTCAAGGGCTATTTACCACCAACAATGTGTGGATGATGCTATCTACCGCTTTGGTATTCATCATGCACCTTGGATTCGCCGGAGTGGAAACCGGATTTGGCCAAGCCAAAAACACAGTTAACATCCTCTTTAAAAACACCATCACTCCGATTTTAGGAATAATGACCTATGCCATGGTAGGCTTTTTCTTGATGTATCCAGGATTTGAAACTCCGGGATGGTTTGGATTTGATTTGTCAGGTTGGAAGATGTTTTGGTTTTCTCCAGCTGACGCTGATGTGACAGCAGGCTATGCTGATGGGCATTATACCTATTGGACGGATTTCCTTTTCCAAGGAATGTTCGCGGCTACAGCGGCCACTATTGTGTCTGGAGCGATTGCTGAACGGGTCAAAATATCAGCTTACCTAATTTTCACTTTGTTTTTTGTGGGTTTAGTCTATCCGCTAATCGGTAGCTGGAAATGGGGTGGAGGTGCACTTGATGCTATGGGTTTCTATGATTTCGCTGGAAGTACGCTGGTTCACTCAGTTGGCGGATGGGGAGCACTAGCAGGTGTTATCCTTGTAGGGCCTCGAATCGGGAAATATGTAGACGGAAAAACTGTGGATAAGCCAGGCGCAAGTGTCCCATTAGCTGTAATTGGAGTATTTATGCTTTGGTTAGGCTGGTTTGGCTTCAACGGAGGTTCTGTCCTTTCAGCGGATCCAGCATTAGTTTCTTATGTGCTAGTTACAACTTCACTTGGTGCCTGTGCAGGTGGTTTAGGTGGTTTCTTGGCTGGAAATATTGTATTCAAGAGACTTGATTTGGGAATGATGCTCAATGGTATCTTGGCCGGCTTAGTCGGGATCACTGCTGGAGCGGATGTTATTACACCGGCTTCGGCCATCATCATTGGTTTAGTGGCTGGAGTATTAGTTGTTTACTCTGCAGTATTGCTAGACAGGTTTAAGCTAGATGATGTGGTGGGTGCTGTTTCTGTGCATTTAACCTGTGGAATTTGGGGAACCCTCGCAGTTGGAATTTTCTCCACAAATCCTGATCACTCATTTCTTACGCAATTGACAGGCGTAGCGATCTGCGGAATTATGGCTTTCTCTTCTGCTTTCCTGATCTTTTTTGTTCTGAAAAAGACAATTGGTATTCGAGTGTCTGAAGAGCATGAGAAAAGTGGGCTTGATTCTCACGAGCATGGAATCAGGGGCTATACCATTGTATATGACGAATAGTCAATCCTAAAAATAAAGAACCCCTCCGGCGAAAAAAATACCACTCTCTTTCATTCGGATAGGGTCTTGCCAGTCAACTCTAACATTCACTAACATTCAAAATTAACATGAAAAAATTTATTCTATTTTCATTTCTGGCCATTTTTGGCTTTTCACAAAATATTCTTGCACAAGAAGAGGTCCTCATCGTTGAGGTTATCGAGGAGGAAGAACCTTCCAAATTAACACTTTCAGGTTCTGTAGATGCCTATTTCAGATCTAATTTTAATGCGCCAAATAAAGGCGAGTTTACTAAAGCACCAGCTTCTTCATTTGGCAACTTGCCAGGTTTTTCTTTAGGAATGGCCAATATTATTGCTACCTACGAAGGGAAGAAAGTTGGGGCAGTGGCTGATTTGGTCTTCGGTCCTAGAGGCGAGGATGCGGTATTTGGATCTCCACTTTATGCAGGCGGACTTGCCGGTAGCTCTCAGATAGTCAATCAATTATATGTCTATTGGAATGTTAATGATGTGGTTACCTTGACCTTCGGGAATTTCAATACTTTCCTAGGCTACGAGGTAATTTCTCCGACAGGTAATTTCAATTACTCCACTTCATACATGTTCTCTTATGGTCCATTTTCTCATACTGGCTTGAAAGCAGACTTTGCTTTGTCAGACAAATGGTCGCTGATGGCATCTGTAATGAATCCGACGGATATGACTGAATTCAATGCCTCGGGCACCTATACTTTAGGTGCTCAGCTTGGTTATTCCACCGATGCGGGAAGTACCTTTTTGAATTTTGTCTATGGAGACCAGGATGGGCAACTAACTAATGATGGAAGTTTAATCGGTAGCCAGACTTCTGCAGGTAAGACATTTCAAGTGGATTTGACTACTGGTTTTAATGTTTCTGATGCTGTATACGTTGGTGTAAATACCACGTATAATGCAACCTCCTCTGGTGAGATTTTTACTGGGTCAGATGTTCAAGATCTTGGTGGAGATGGTTCTGGGTTTTATGGCTTTGCTGGATATCTTCAAGCTACAACTTCTGAAAAGTTTGCGATCGGACTTAGAGGAGAATATTTCAGTGTTTTTAATGGTGGATTAGAAGGAGTTGTAGGCGTAAATGGTGAGGGCGATGGAAATGTATTTGCTATGACGCTTTCTGGAAATGCCAAAATATCAAAAAATTTAACATTGATTCCTGAGCTTCGATTGGATTCTATGGGGCAAGAGTTTTTTGTCAATAAAGACCTAAATCCAAGTAAATCTCTTGCATCATTCTTACTAGCAGCAGTTTTTGCATTCTAATATTTTATAGGGTTTATTGTAATTTAAGCCGAGGTGAAATTCACCTCGGTTTTTTTATTTCAATATCTAATTCCAGTTTCTCGGGTATTTTTGAATCTAGAACTCATAAAATCAATTTACTTTTGAACCTAAGCTAGCTAGTTTAGAAGCCATTTTTAAGGAAATAGGAATCTCTAAAACAAATTAAATTTTACAAACGCTTAAAAATCATTTAAAAAATTCCGTTGCAAAGGAACATTTTTTCTTTTCCGTAGTATACTTTTGTAAAACCCAAATATACCGCCATGAAAAGATCACTTCTAATTCTGGTAGCTTTTCTAGTATTCTCGACTTCTTTTTCTCAGGATATTTTAAAAGGTCCTGCTGCCAAAAATGCTAAACTGGGAAAGACCAGTTCTTCCAAAATCAGTTTTGTGTTTGATACTAGTCCGACTCTCGCTAAAGGTCCTGCGACAAAAAACTTTAAAGTCTGGAATAAGGAAGGTTCTGCTGTTGCTATCAGGACTAGAAAAGTCATTAATAATCCAAAAGGATTGCTGGCAAAAAATAGAAAGGTTTGGGAGGAATCCGAAACTAACCAAGTGGATTCGAAAGCATCTTACGAGATTCCAAAGTCCATGCGAAAGCGAAAAATTTGGTGGCATTGAAAAAACAAAGACTCGGATAAATCTCCGAGCCTTTTATTTATAATTCTTTCTCTCGCTCTAGCATCAGAATATTTTGTTGAGACACGATATAATATTTTTCTCCTTCATACATCACCTCATGAGCTCCTGTAAGTAAGAAAATTGCTAAATCACCCTCCTTTGCTTGAAGTGGGACATATTTGACTTTTTCTTCATTTTCCATCCAAGGCTCTGGATCTTCGGTCACCATGGGAATGGGATAACCTGGACCAGCCTTAATGATATAACCTTGCTGTACTTTTTCCTTTTCTTGGACACCCGGTGGAAGATAAAGTCCTGACCCTATTTTATCGTTTGGTTTTTTTAAGCGGATCAAGACTCTGTCACCTACAATGATGAGTTTTCTTAATTTATTTTCAGCGGTCAGTTGCATGTGAGTTTATTTTATTTGATCGACAAATAAAAGCCAAGAACCTAGATTCAATGATCTGGATTCTTGGCTTCTGAAATAAGAACAGCACCTGTTTTCATTCAGGTGCCGTCTTTTAGGATTAAGATTCGCTTATTTCTTGTCTTCGCTTACTTCTTCGTAATCTACATCTGATACACCATCTCCAGTTGTACCTTCGTTAGATCCATTAGCATCCGGTCCAGATTGAGAACCTTCGGCACCAGCAGAGTTATACATTTCGGATGAAGCAGCTTCCCAAGCTTTGTTCAAGCTATCCATCGCCGCGTCGATACCTTCGGTATTTTGTGCTTGATGTGCAGCTTTCAAGGTTGCAAGTGCAGATTCGATTCCTGATTTATTTCCTTCAGAAAGTTTGTCGCCGTATTCTTTCAATTGCTTTTCAGTCTGAAACACTAGGCTATCTGCTTGATTTAGCTTATCAATTTTTTCTCTTTCGATCTTATCTGATGCAGCATTTGCCTCTGCTTCAGCTTTCATTCGTTCGATTTCTTCTTTAGAAAGACCAGAAGATTCAATCTTAATTTTTTGCTCTTTTCCAGTTCCTTTATCTTTTGCAGATACATTGAGGATACCGTTGGCATCAATATCGAAAGTCACTTCAATCTGAGGCACACCACGCTGTGAAGGTGGAATATCAGAAAGTTGGAATCTTCCGATGGCTCTATTGTCTTTAGCCATAGCTCGTTCTCCTTGAAGTACGTGAATATCTACCGCTGGCTGGTTGTCAGATGCAGTGGAGAACACCTCTGACTTTTTCGTCGGGATAGTAGTATTGGACTCGATCAGTTTGGTGAATACACCGCCCATAGTTTCGATTCCTAAGGATAATGGAGTCACATCCAAAAGAAGGACGTCTTTCACTTCACCTGTCAATACACCACCTTGGATCGCAGCACCGATGGCTACTACTTCGTCAGGGTTGACACCTTTGGAAGGCTTCTTGCCAAAGAACTTCTCTACTTCTTCCTGAATTTTAGGGATTCGAGTGGAACCACCTACCAAGATTACTTCATCAATTTCCGAAGGATCCATTCCAGCATCTTTCAATGCTTTCTTGCATGGTTCCATTGATCTTTTGACCAAGTCATCAGTTAGCTGCTCAAACTTGGATCTGCTCAAGGTCCTCACCAAGTGCTTAGGACCAGTCTGCGTAGCAGTGATGTATGGCAAGTTGATTTCGGTAGATGCTGAACTTGAAAGCTCAATTTTAGCTTTTTCAGAAGCTTCTTTCAGTCTCTGAAGTGCCATTGGATCTTGTCTCAAGTCGATTTGCTCTTCAGATTTGAATTCTTCAGCAAGCCAATTCATGATCTTCTG
Organism: Planctomycetota bacterium; assembly: GCA_047612305.1. Classification (GTDB taxonomy): domain Bacteria; phylum Bacteroidota; class Bacteroidia; order Cytophagales; family Cyclobacteriaceae; genus Algoriphagus. The sequence goes on from JBLGAM010000002.1 coordinate 8,375, forward strand.
ATCGAAGTCATCGCCACCTAGGTGTACGTCACCATTGGTTGATTTCACTTCGAATACGCCATCACCAAGTTCCAGTACTGAGATGTCGAATGTTCCACCGCCAAGGTCATACACTGCGATTTTCATATCCTGATTCTTCTTGTCCATGCCATAAGCCAATGCTGCTGCAGTAGGCTCATTGATAATTCGCTTTACTTCAAGACCTGCGATCTGTCCAGCTTCTTTGGTCGCTTGACGTTCTGCATCATTAAAATATGCTGGTACAGTAATTACTGCTTCAGTTACGGGCTGTCCAAGAAAATCCTCTGCCGTGCTCTTCATTTTCTGAAGGATCATTGCTGAAAGTTCCTGCGGCGTATAAGATCGGTCTCCAATTTTAACCGAAACAGTGTCATTAGGACCCTTTTCTACTTTGTAAGGAGCATGCTTCTTCTCTTCGGTGATTTCTGAAAATTTCTTACCCATGAATCGCTTCACAGATGAAATGGTGTTTTGAGGATTGGTAATTGCCTGTCTTTTCGCAGGATCACCTACTTTACGTTCGCCATTTCCGTTATCAAGAAAAGCCACTATTGATGGAGTGGTTCTTCTTCCTTCACTGTTTTGAATGACTACAGGTTCATTACCCTCCATTACAGCTACGCAGGAGTTGGTGGTACCCAAGTCAATGCCGATAATTTTTCCCATGATTATAAATAATTTTTAGTTTCTGATTTAATACAAGTCCTCCTCTTCAAGCCATGTGCCATCCAGTATTTGGCTGGTTTTTGTGTCAGATTGTCATAAAATTTGCCAATATTTTTTTTGTTTCCTTCCGAAAATGTCAAGAATTGAATGGCAGACTTTAATAACTGGCAGTTTTTCAAAGTTTTCAGACACTCTTGCAACTTTTAAATCAAGCCTTGCATCTTATTTAGTATGAGGAAGCTTTTAATTAATAGGAATCAAAAACAGTTTTGGCGCTGGGCTTTGGTATTTTCCTTAGGATTACTTTTTATCAGAATTGATTGGCAGAATTATTTGATCAGTCCACTTTGGGGGCATGTCGAATCGTTAGGGGAAGTGTTTATTAATTTCTTCCAGTAATTAAGTGAAATTGCAAATCACAGGACTTATTTTTGGCTAATGAATGCAGCACTACTAGTTCAGGATATTTTTATCTACCCGATCAAGTCTATGAAGGGCGTTAGATTGGAATCTGCGAAAGTTCTCGAACGTGGTTTTCAATACGACCGAAGATGGATGCTCGTCGATCGAGCAGGATTATTCATTACACAGCGTACCCATCATAAGATGGCATTGATCCAAGTTGAATTGCAGGATAATCACCTTTTGGTGTCTAGTTCAATAAAACAGGCTAATCCCATTCAAATCCCATTGGATTTTAAATTAGAAAGTCAAATTGAAGTGGAGGTTTGGGATGATCGAATGTTGGCGAATCTAGTCGATCCTTCTTTTGATCAATGGTTTTCGGAGGTCTTGGAAATTGATTGCCAATTGGTAGTCATGCCGGAATCTACTGTGCGGAAAGTTAATCCCAAATATGCGGTCAATGAGGAATCTGTAAGCTTTGCCGACGGCATGCCTTATTTGATTATTGGACAAGAGTCTCTAAACCATCTGAATTCAAAATTAACCCAAGAGGTTACGATGTATCGCTTCCGACCCAACATCGTATTTTCAGGAGGTGCAGGCTTTGTAGAAGATAATTGGAAAAATATCAAAATCGGAAACGTAGATTTCTGTGTAGTGAAACCTTGCGCTCGTTGCGTATTAATTACCGTGGATCAGGAAACTGGGGAGAAAAGTAAAGAACCTTTGAGAACACTTGCGAGTTATCGGACCATAAACAACAAAGTGCATTTCGGCCAAAATGCCTTAGCGCTTCACGAAGGAGTCCTCCGAGTAGGGGATTCAATCCAATTGATATGATCAGTAAGAGATATTACCGACTTATTGCCCTTTGGGTATTGGCAGAGACGTTCCTTGGGGGATTGCTTCATGCGTTTCGAATTCCACTTACAGGGGTGTTCATTGCCTGCTTTTCGGCATTATTTATCTCGTTGATCTATTCGACCACCGGAAGCTCTAAAAAATTGATTCATGCTACGTTGATAGTCTTGGTATTTAAAATGCTACTCAGTCCTCATGCGCCATTGGGAGCATTTTTGTCAGTTGCCTTACAGGGTTCTTTTGGAGCCTTTATCCTAGCATTGATTCCCTCACAAAAAGCTGGTCGGATGCTCGTGACCTTATTTGCTTATTTGCAATCTGCAACGATGAAGCTGATCAGCTTAACGATCATTTTTGGCATGGGCTTTTGGGATGCGCTGGATGAGTTTATGCTTTCCATTGTAGCGTATTTCCCGTTTTTAGCTACTATTCTTAGCGCAAAAAATCTAGTGTTAAGTTATCTTGGAATCTATCTGGTGACAGGTATTATTGCAGGATGGATGATCGGAAAAGTTGCCTTGACTGCTAAGCGAAATTCGCTGACTTTGGGAAAAGAATCTGATGCAAATACCCATAGTAAAAAAAGAAAAATAAACATTGAATGGATATTGATCGCCATTTTGGCAGTTATTTATTTTGTCCCATTTATTCCTGCTTCTTTTAGAGAAATGAGTTTGAGAGCAGCGATAATACTTACTGCTTGGACTTTGATTTTAGGGCCTTTGGTAAAAAAAGCCCTTTTTACCTTTCTGGGAAGTAGAAAATCTGGTCTGCTTAGAGAAATTAATTTGATCGAGGGAATCCTTCCAGAAATGCGTACGAATCTTAAGATTTCCTGGAGAGCGGCTTCAGGACAAAAAGCCTTTCAACGAATTCCGTTTTTTGTAAAAACATGGGTACAAATCAGTCTCTAAGGATCATCCTTCTCACCGGAGAAAAAAAAGCGGGAAAGACGACTTGGCTTCAAAAGCACAAATCCGATTCAGCAGGTTTTCTGAGTCCATTAATTCATGAAAAGCGGAATTTCCAGTTGATTCCTAGCCAAATAATATTCCCTATGGAAGAATCTAATGGGCAACTACTTGTAGGTAAATATTCCTTTTCAGCTAGTGCATTTGCAGCGGTGGAGCAGCATGTCCAGAGTCACAACGACGCCGTTGAACTTATTTTCGATGAAATCGGTCCACTTGAAATCCGAGGAGAAGGATTCTCGAGTTTATTAAAACATACACTACAAAACTACTCCGGCAAATTACTTATTGTCCTTCGATCAGAGATCGTAGAACAAGCGATCGAAGCTTTCCAGCTTGATCGATTTCCTATTACTGTGATATATTTTGAACAGTTGAAGAATTCCGGAGAGACTGAACTCAATTATTGATAATTCTTTACGGTCTCGATGAATACTTTTACCATCGCTGGATCAATGTCAGGATAGACACCGTGGCCCAAATTAGCGATATGTCTCATTCCCTTAAACTGGTTCATCATCTCGATTGTCGCCTGTCTGACTTGATCTGGATTGCCATATAAGGCAGCAGGATCTAGGTTGCCTTGGAGCGTTTTAGTAGTTCCAATTAATCTTCTTGATTCAGCAATTCCCATGTTCCAATCCAAGCCGATGGTCTCACAGTTCAATAGACCCATTTCTTCTCGGGCAAAGAATGCTCCTTTAGCAAAAACAGTTTTAGGCACTTCGATGATCGCATCACAAACCTGAGAAATGTATGGGTAGGAAAATTCCGCATATTGCTTTGGTCCCAAAATCCCTGCCCAGCTGTCAAAAATCTGAACCAGGTCAGCTCCTGAATTGATTTGTGCCTTTAGGTAATTGATGGTGCTATCAGTAATCATCTGCAGCAATTGATGTGAAAATTTCGGCTGAGTATAAAGCATTTCTCGAGCTTTAGAGAAAGTCTTTGAGCCAGATCCTTCAATCATATAGGCAAATATGGTCCAAGGAGCTCCCGCAAAGCCAATCAACGGAACCCTTCCGGCCAGATTTTTCTTCGTGATTTCAATGGCCTTCATCACATAGCTCAAGTCATTCGCGCCATCTGCCACGCGGAGTTTCTTGAGATCTGATTCTGATCTTACTGTGTTTGGGAAAAAAGGGCCTCTTTTCTCCACCATTTCGTAAGGCAATCCCATAGCCTCAGGGATCACTAGGATATCTGAAAAAATAATGGCGGCATCTACTCCTAGCAAATCAACCGGCTGAATGGTTACCTCCGCAGCCAGCTCGGGAGTTTGAGCGAGTTCAATGAATCCGCTTACACTGTCTCGTACAGCACGATATTCGGGTAAGATCCTACCCGCTTGGCGCATAAGCCAAACTGGTGTTCGTTCTACTGCCTCACCTTTTGCGGCTCTCAGTAGCAAGTCATTTTGTAATTGCATGTCCGTAAAGATAAGGAGCAAATTTTACTCGGGCTCTCGAAAATTAGAACATAAAAAAACAGGAAGGAGATTTATCCTTCCTGTTTGGGTTAATCAGTTGGTTTAGGTAATGTGCTATTTGAATTCTATTACTTTTTCAAGTCAATTCTTTTAAAATCCTTGTCTTTTAACCCTAGCATTGCGGTCACTGCTTCATAATTGGTGAAGTCGATTCGATTGGAAGCATAATCTCCAGGAACAACGATCACTCGAAACAATTGATTTAACCTCCACTCGTCCCCTAGGGTAGCAGGATCGATCGCTCCATCCAGAAAGAGCCTAAAATCTACCTTTGAGAAATCGTAATTGTAAATCAATACACCGCCCTCGTTGAAAAACACGGTTTGTGGAAGAGCTCTCCATACTGAATTTCCACCGTCAATTTCCCATTCGATAAAGGCCAAGACCACATCACTTTCGATGTTGGCTTGGTCAAATATTAATTTTTCGATGTAATTGTTCGCTTGCGTGAAATTAACTTCAACTTCAATAACTTTAGATACAATATTTATCCCATCAAGTCCATCGAGTCCAGGAGGCCCTACTGGACCCTCACATGCTTGAAAAAATAAAATTCCAAATAGGGATAGGCTTATTGCTAGTAGCTTTTTCATAATAGTGGTTTTTAAGTATGACTACTTTCACGTTAAGAATGCTAATGAGGTTTATAAAAAAAACTTCTGATTTATCGAATCGGGGCAATCACATGGACTTCATCTTCTCGGATGATCTTGTCGATGAAGATGCCAGTTAGGGTCAGATTATTTTCTGCAGCATAGTTTTCCAATTCAGCTTTGATGGTTTTGGGTCCTGGCATGACCCAACTGCTACCGTTGATTATAGCGAGGAGATAACGATCTTCTTCAAAGGTTTTGAGTTCAAATCCTTCCTCAGGTAAAAGTTGATTGATCCCGACAAAAACCTTCATAGTATCCAGTTTTCCTGCAGGCTCTATCTCGTAGATTGTGTGTAAGAAAGTACCGGATTTTAGACTTTTTTGAGTTAGGGTCTCTTCGAAAATCGTTGCTAATCGTACGTCTTGAGGGATTCCTACAAAGGTGTTGCCAAGAAGACTTTCTGGTTTTTTGTTGATAAGTTCGATTACCACGGGATTATTTCCGCCCAATTGATCAAAGCCCCAATATCCAAAGCCAATAAATACGGTCAGAATGAATGTTACAATGAGAAGTTTCTTTTGCATGAATTAGAAAATATACCGGATTCCTATTCCACCTTGACCTTTGATGTGGCCTACGCGATCTAATAATTCCAAGAATAAGCCTGCTTCAATAAAAATATTAAGAGGCAGGTCACTAAAGTAATACTCCGCCCCTACAAAAGCTTCCGGTCCGAAATCCACATTTGTTCGAACTTCCTGAAGGATTGGGGATGAATTTTGAGGATTATCGCTAGAATAATTGTAGGTGACTTGGGTAGTTCGAAACTGGACTCCCGCACCGCCATAGCCCAATAGGTAACCTTGTTCAATACTAAAGATGTCTGTGATATCTTCGTTGTAAGCTATTCGCCCATTAAGAGAAATTCCTTTTTTTGCCCCATGTGAAATGTAAAAAGCACTGGAGTTTGGAGGGTTATTTTCAAAGTCTCGCTGGTAATAGCTGTTTCCATTTACGCTTCCAGACCCCAGCATGACTTCAAAAGAGAATTCGTCTGAGATAAAATCTTTGAAAGTGATCGCAAAAGGCTCGCCGAGTCTCAAACCGACGCTTCGCTCTTGCGCTTGACTAAAAAAAGGTAAAAAGGCAAATAGGATTATGATTTTGTACTTCATGGGGTAATTCTGATTTTTTTTCAATCCTTCTCAAAAACCAGGCTAGATCGCCATTGTCTTTAATTGCATTTGATGCAACTGGGTATAATATCCGCCAAGTTCAAGCAAATAATCATGGCTGCCTGACTCTACGATTTCGCCTTTGTTCAAGACAATGATCTTATCCGCCTTCTGAATTGTGGACAGTCGGTGAGCGATCACGATAGACGTTCGCCCTTTCATCATGTGATCAATCGAATCTTGGATCAACTCTTCAGTTTCGGTGTCAACCGAGGAAGTTGCCTCATCCAAAATGATTATTTCTGGGTTGTAAACCATCGCTCGTACAAAGGAAATCAGCTGGCGCTGACCAACAGAAAGCGTTGCGCCTCTTTCCATGACATTATAATCCAAGCCGCCTGGCAATCGCTCTATAAATCGCTTTGCGCCTGCCAAATCTGCTGCATACATCACTTGCTCTCGAGTGATGTCTGGGTTGCCTAGCGTAATATTGTAATAAATGCTATTTGAAAACAGGAACACATCCTGTAACACCACACCAATGTGCTTGCGCAAGATTCCTAGTTCAAAATCCTTGACATCACGTCCATCGATGGTGATGGACCCCTTGTTGATTTCGTAGAAACGAGAGATCAAATTGATGATGGAGGATTTACCCGCACCTGTAGCGCCTACTAAGGCGACAGTTTGTCCGGCTTTCACCTCAAAGCTGATATCCTTCAAGACATAGTCCTCATCCACATAGGCAAAGGAAACTTGATTGAATTCGATATGCCCTTTGACTCGCTCTGGGGCATAATCACCTTCGTTGTCGATGTGCTCCTTGCTATCTAGAAGCTTGAAAATTCTGGCAGAACTCACTACGCCCATTTGAAGGGTATTAAATCGATCGGCAATCATCCTAATGGGGCGGAAAAATAACTGCAAGTACAAGATGAATGAAATTAAAACTCCGATTTGTAATTCCATTCCTAATACTCCAACGGCGCCATACCAAACCACCAATCCAATCCCGATCGCTTGGATAATCTCAGCTACTGGAAAATAGATCGAGTAGTAAAGCACTGACCGGATATGTGCTCTCGCATGCTCTTTATTTATTTCCTGAAATTTTTGAAACTCCCGGTCTTCTCGATTGAAAATCTGGATAATATTCATCCCGGTGATGTGCTCCTGAAGAAATGAATTTAAATTCGAAACTGCATTTCGAACATCATTGAAGGTGATTTTAATCTTTTCTTTGAATACGTAAGTCGAAACCAACATCAATGGCAGCGTACACAAGCTGACCAAAGTTAGCTTCCAATCGATATAGAACATGACTCCTAAAATCGTGACCAGCTGAAGCAAATCGCCAATAATAGCGGCTAAACCTTCGCTAAAAACATCTGCGAGCGTTTCGATATCAGAGATATTTCGAGTCACCAGTCTTCCAATTGGAGTATTGTCAAAAAACTTCAATCGAAGTTTTAGCAAATGCTTGTAGAGCTTCACGCGAATATCCCGAATAATAACCTGACCTATCCAGCCCGAATAATAGGTGTGAGCCCACTGGACGATAGCTTGAAGTATCATCAAACCAACTAGCAAATAGATGATCCGAAGGAGTCCAACAGTATCACCAACCGTGACATAATCATCTATCGCAATTTGGATAAAATAAGGTCGAGTTGGCGCGAGTATAGCCAAAGCGATTGTCAAGAATATTAAAAAGTAGAATTGGCGCTTGTAAGGCTTTACAAAAGTGTAAAGTTGTTTTAATACGTGGGTGTCAACAATCTCCCCTGAGGATTCTTTTTCTTTAGCTAAGCTCAAAATTTATTAATCTAGATAGATTTCAGTTGGATATTCGATTCTGGTTAAAAACAAGCCTTTTGCCGGTGCAGATTTCCCTGCATTTACGCGTTTCTTGTCAATAATAATTTGTTTCATCTCCGCAGCGGGCCGATGGTGGTATCCAATTTCTATTAAGGTTCCCACTATTGCTCTTACCATTCCTCTTAGGAAGCGGTTGGCGGTAATATGGAATAACAATTCCCCGTCCTTTTGTTCCCAATAAGCGGATTTTATTTGACATCGGAAATGCTTGACTTCTGTACGAATCTTACTGAAGCACTCAAAATCATCAAATTCCAGCAAGTATTCTGCGGCTTTATTCATTTCGACCACGTCGGGATTGTAGAAGCATCTCCATGCTATATCATCCAAAAAGGGGTTTTTCCTGAACACGATTTGATAGACATAGGAACGCGATCGGGCATGAAATCGAGCATGTGCATCTGCCTTTACTTCTCGGATCCAATGTATCGCTATTTCTTTTGGGAGGATACCGTTTATTGCTTTGAGGAATTTTTCTTTTTCAAACGGTAAATCAGTATCAAAATGACAAATCTGCATACTTGCATGAACACCGGTATCAGTTCGGCCGCTTCCCTGAATGACAATCGGTACTCTAAAAAAGGTGCTTAATGCTGATTCAATGCATTCTTGGATGGTAAATGCATTTGCCTGAATTTGCCAACCATGGAAAGGCGTTCCCTTATAACTTAATTCCAGAAAATAGCGCTTGATTTCACTCATTATTCCGCAAAGATACTATTCCCCATCAATTCAGGAAGAAAATTGAATCTTTGGAAAGGAGGACAGAACCGCTTTTCTTTGCCAAAAAATTAACAGCTATGATTCAACGTGTTCAGACCATATTTTTGTTTTTAGTAGTGATTGCGATGGGCGCTACCATCGGATTACCGATCTGGGAGCAACTTCAAACCAATTCAGGATTAGGAGATTCTTGGATTCTTTCTGCATTTACTTTGAGTAATCTTGATTCTGCCGGTGCAGAAATCCAGTCTTCTTCCAAATGGTATATTGCTGCATTGGCAGCTTTCGCAGGTCTTTTAGCCCTGATATCGATTTTCCAATACACCGATAGAGGTCGTCAGATGATGATTAACATGGTGAATAGTTTGCTGATGGTAGGCCTAGTAGTTGCTGTTTTTTTGACTACAAATGGGATAAATTCTGGCATTAATGCTCCTGAAGCGGGGAGTTACCAAGTTGGTTTCTGGGCAATATTAGTTGCAATGGTCTCTAATATGTTAGCCAATAGATTTATCCGTAAAGACGAAGCGTTGGTAAAGTCGGTGGATCGGATTAGATAGTGTGGTGTTTAGAGTAAAATCTTAAGTACCAAGTAAAAAAATTAAAGAAAATAAAATAGCCGGTTCATCACCGGCTATTTTTTGTTTACCAGAATCTTACCCCTATTGTTGGGTAGAAAGTTTTTAGGTTTTCTGTCCCTATGATTCCAACTTGGATTGAGATATTTTCATTTATTTTTCTTCTGTAGAAAGCCTGCATCGTGGTGCCTTGAAATAGTAGGCTTCTGTCAGGATTCACCAAAATTCCTGCTCCAAAGGTATTTGCTGAATTCGATTTGAGATTAATTCCTGATTGATTTGAATAAAACTCATTTGTGGAGTTTTACAAGGAAGAGGTCAATTGCGACCAAAAGGTTGGAATGGACACAAAAGTTTTTCAATAGATTTTGTCATTTCATAAATTTTCTTCGAGGTCAACCGAAATATTGGTAATTTCATCTTCAGCTATTAACAAACAAAGTATGAGATTCGAAACCCTCGCAATCCACGGAGGAAATATTATCACCGATTCAGAAAAACCGGCTATTCAGCCCATCACCCTTAGCACCACTTTTATTCATCAGGAGGGTTCGATGATTTATTCCAGAGCCAATAATCCGAATCGAAATGCCTTGGAAAAAGTCTTAGCTGGACTTGAAAAGGGCGCTGATGCTGCGGCTTTTTCTTCTGGAAATGCTGCTGGAGTAGCTGTTTTTCAAGCCTTGGCCCCTGGCTCACATATCATTGCGCCAGACGATATGTACCACGGGCTCAAAAATGCAATACTCCAACTTTTTAATGGAGTTCTGGAAGCCACATTTGTTGATATGACAGATTTGAAAAATGTGGAGAATGCTTTCCAACCAAACACGAAATTAGTTTGGGTGGAGAGTCCTTCCAATCCGCTTTTGAAAATCACGGATATCCGAGGGGTGTCAGCTCTTGCAAAAGCTCATCATGCCTTGCTAGCTTGTGATAATACCTTTGCTACACCAGTTTTTCAGAATCCAATCGATCTTGGAGCGGATCTGGTGATGCACTCTAGCACAAAGTTTTTTGGAGGCCATAGTGATATTTTGGGAGGTGCATTGATCACCAAAAAAGAGGATGAGTTTTGGGAGAAAATTCGAGTAGTGCAGCGTGTTGGAGGCGCCGTTCCTTCACCTTTTGATTGCTATTACCTTTGTAGAAGTATCAAGACTTTGCCTTATCGCATGAAAGGCCATGCAGAACATGCCGGCATCATGGCAGATTACTTAAGTCAACATGCTGGAGTAGAAGAAGTCTATTACCCTGGGTTGAAAAGTCATCCTGGGCATGAAATCGCAGCTAATCAGATGACTGGATTTGGTGGAATTGTTTCCTTTCAGGTAAAGGGTGGGGCTACCGCCGCGGATTCGTTGATCTCCAAGTTGCATTATTTCACTAACGCCACAAGCCTAGGAGGAGTAGAGAGTTTGATCGAACGTAGGGCGGCCTCTGAAGGTCCGAATACCCTGACGCCACAGAATCTTATTCGAGTTTCTGTAGGATTAGAGCACTTGGATGATTTGTTGGAAGACTTAGACCAAGCTTTTTAAGCGATCTGAGTTTACTGAGCCTTATTTCTCTAGTGGAAAATCATTCTTGTACCAATCCCCAAGTCCACCTTGAAGATGATAAACTGAAGTGTAACCAGTTGAGATCAGGTATTCACCAGCTTTTGCACTTCGCACTCCGGCAGAGCAATAGATTAAAATTGATTTTTCTTTTGGTAGTTGGGTGACTTTTGTCCCAAAATCCGAATCATAGATATCAATCGCAATCGCATTTGGAATTTTACCTTGTGCTACTTCTTCAGGAGTTCGTACATCGAGAATAATCGAATTTGCCTCTTTGGACAAATTTTGGAACTCTGTTGCTCCAACACTTTTAACACTAACCTTTTGAACTACTTCACTAGAGGAGTTGTCGGAAGCGTTTTTTTCTGGTTTACAAGAAAACAGAAGAATTGAAAAAACAGGAATGAGTAAAATCGCTTTCATGGAGAATTTAAATATTTTTCAAAATTAACTTTTCTAAATCATCTGTAGAGTGATTTTTCTCACAGGAGAGAAAGTCTAGGTCGTTCCTAAAGCTTCGGATAATGAGCTAGTTTAAATAGATTTTGAGCTAGTTTAAACATAGATATTATTCCGATTTTTTTTGTTGAACAGGTTAAATCACCACCTCTTGCTGTATATTTAAAGTTTCCTTGGAAGGTAATTCTCGGATTAAATTATGCCATCCAATCATATTCATCGGTAAATTTGACCTCGATACACACGATCTCATATGTCTTTTCCCAAATTACGGTATACTTTTGTCTTGCTTACTTGCACGAAAACCGACCTTTCCCCAAAGTTCAAGTCACGCCTTAATATACAAATTCAGAACTGCTAGATAACATTGACGGCCTCGATAGCGGTCAATGTTATTCAATAGAGGAGTTTCTACAGAATTTTAGACCAAAATGACCAAGGGGATAAAGAAAAGGAATAAGAGTTTCAAAGTATTTCCTAGCGTGGGATTTCAATTCTAGGTTCAGTTGTGCTTGACATCAATATTTTAAATTAATAATAATGCAGTTATTAAATTATCCTGCTTAAAATCATTTGGAATTATAAAATTACTCTTATCTTCTTCTTTGTTTTAAGTTTAAAATAACAATAAACCCATGGCAAATCAGCCTATTGAGCTAATTCTTGGCAGGCAGTTTATAGATAGTTTGTCTATGCCGGTATTTTTAGTGGATACTGAAGGAACATTAATTTTTTATAATGAGCCAGCAGAAAGTATCCTGGGAATTAGATTTGGAGAAACAGGTAGTATGAAGGTTGATGAATGGTCGACAATCTTCAAGCCTACAGATGTCGATGGAAATCCATTATCTCCTGATAAATTACCCTTGGTCCAAACACTCACGCATCACAAACCAGCACAGGGATCGTTTTATATTGACAATTTGAAAGGTGAAAGACACTTGATCAATGTTACGGCTATTCCAATCGAAGGAAGACCCAAACGATTTTTAGGCGCTATGGCTTTGTTTTGGAACTCTAATTTTTCATGAAAATTAAAGTATGGGGTTGCCGAGGTTCCTTGCCATCGCCCGGTCCAGAAAATATCCGATATGGAGGAAACACATCTTGTGTATCCGTGACCAAGGATGATACCTTGATCATCTTGGATGGAGGCTCAGGTATTCAGCGATTGGGCAAAGTAGTCGCGCCAGAGGTGAAGGAGCTCCATGTCTTGCTGACCCATCTTCATATCGATCATACGATGGGTTTAGGTTTTTTTCAACCCCTATATAATCCAAAAATTCAAGTGCATTTCTGGGGTCCTAGTACGACTATAGAGCCTTTACTCCACCGCTTAAGAAGGTACTTTTCTCCTCCCTTATTTCCTGTGAGAATGAATGAGTTGCCCAATCACCCCATAATTCATGAGGTGGGGAATTCAGAGTTTAGCATAGGTGAACTTCAAATTAAATCTACTTACATCTGTCATCCTGGGCCCACGCTTGGTTACCGTATTACAGATGGAAATTCAGTTTTTGCGTACATGCCAGATCATGAGCCAGCGCTTGGATATCCTCACTTCCCTAATGATTTGGAATGGACTAGTGGTGTTGAAATTGCTGAAAATGCAGATTTATTATTCCATGATGGGCAGTATACCGACGAAGAATATAAATCAAAAATAGGTTGGGGGCATAGTTCCATAAATGATGCCATCGCATTTGGTGGAGAATGTAAGGTCATGAAGATGGCTATTTTCCATCATGATCCGCTTAATTCTGATGATCGATTGGAAGAGATTTACAAAGAGGCAATTACACAGACTAAACCTACCTATACTGTAATTATCTGTAAAGAAGGGGAAGAGTTTGAGCTGGGGTAAGGATTTTTGTCTGCTTCAATGAAGCTTCAATTCTCTTGATTCAACTGCAAAAACTCAGCTTATTCCGGGATACTTAAACCGGATTTTCGACCGTCCTCATACCCCTTCTTAAAAGCTGCTACGGTTTCATTCCAATTGACCATACTATCAATTATAAAAAAGGCAACTAATCCCATAAAGAAGAATGCCACGTCGCGTTTGGTGATTTTTCTCATTAGTCTTTGAATTTGGTGAAATAATTTATGTCAACTTCATAAATCGTTTTTGTTTTGACTCCTAATTGAGCTTTTTCAAACATTTGAAACAGTTTTTTACCATTTACCAACTCTATTTTAGGGATGCCATCTCTTGAAGCGTCTTTTTCTGCCTCATTTGTGAAGGTGCCAGTGGTGTTAGGTATTTTTCACACTGAAATTTTCTCACCCCGCCCAGCCGTCTCTATCCAAACTTCGATACTGAATTGCTTCAGCTAGATGCTCAACTTTGATATTTTCGGAGGCCGATATATCTGCAATTGTCCGAGCTACTTTAAGGATTCGGTCATAGGCCCTAGCCGAAAGTCCCAGTCGTTCCATAGCCGTTTTTAAGAGCATTTTTCCAGCTTCATTAATCTGACAAACTTCCTTGACCTGATGAGAAGGCATCATTGCATTGCAAAAAACCTCTGGATTGTCCTTGAATCGCTCTTTTTGGCGTTCTCTTCCTTGTATCACTCGTTCTCGGATTGATTTGCTGGATTCGGTTTTGCGAGTGGAAGTCAACTCGTCAAATTTCACCGGAGTCACTTCTACGTGAAGATCGATTCGATCTAGAAGTGGACCTGAGACTTTATTCAAATACCGTTGTACGATGCCAGGTCCACAGACACATTCTTTTTCTGGATGATTGTAATAGCCACATGGGCAAGGATTCATACTGGCGATCAACATAAAATTAGCGGGATAGTCTACCGAAATTTTCGCTCGAGAAATGGTCACCTTTCGGTCTTCTAAAGGCTGGCGCATCACTTCAAGAACCGATCGTTTAAATTCAGGCAATTCATCCAAAAAAAGTACTCCGTTATGAGCTAAGGAGATTTCCCCGGGTTGAGGATTGCCCCCACCTCCGACCAATGCGACATCTGAGATCGTATGGTGGGGGCTTCGGAAAGGTCGCTGCGCTATCAAGCTTCCATTCTTTCCTAATTTCCCTGCCACGGAATGGATCTTAGTGGTTTCCAAAGCTTCCATTAAGGAGAGCGGCGGAAGGATTGAAGGAAGTCGCTTTGCAAGCATAGTTTTTCCAGCGCCTGGAGGGCCGATCATGATCACATTATGACCACCGGCAGCAGCGATTTCCATGGCACGTTTGATATTTTCTTGACCTTGAACATCCGCGAAATCAAACTCATTGTCATCCAATGAATGATAAAAAATCTCGCGCGTATCGGTCACCATTGGTACGATCTCCAGATCACCCATTAGAAAATCAGCAGCTTGCTGTAATGTTTCTACCCCAATGATGTCCAAATTATTGACGATGGAAGCTTCTTTAGCATTTTCCAATGGGAGAATAAATCCCTTAAACCCCCTCTTGCGAGCTTCAATGGCTATAGGCAATACTCCTTTTACTGGGCGTAAATTTCCGTCTAAAGAAAGCTCGCCCATGATAATGTATTCGTGCAAAGCGGGGAAATCCACCTGTTCAGAAGCTTGGAGAATCCCCATTGCAATCGGTAAATCGTAAGCGGAACCTTCTTTCCGAATGTCAGCAGGAGCCAGGTTGACCACCACTTTCTGCCTGGGCATTCGAAATCCGAAATATTTTAAGGCTGACTCAACTCGCTGTTGAGATTCTTTGACAGCAGAATCGGGGAGTCCAACCATATAAAAAAGTGTTCCCTGTCCAACATTTACTTCTATTGTAATAATGTTCGAGTCAACACCTGAGACAGCACTTCCAAAAGTTTTAGCAACCATAAAAAAAGGAGACGTTTAGGCCTCCTGAATATACTGTTTTGATATACTTAAATCCTTATTTTTAAGTAATATTTTGACGTGGAGGAAGATTTATCGGGTCAGGATCTTTCCCTTTTTTTGCGGGCTCAGTTGACTTCGATCCTAAAGCAGGATGTTCGAAATCATAAATCTTTGCTTTTAGCGCATTCATTTCATTCCCCATTTTTTTTATTGAAGCGGCCATTTTTCTCCCCTCTGAATAGCCAATAGCCCAACTAAGAAGAAATATAATTAAACCGGTCAGCATGATTTTCACCACGGAGTCTGAAGTGATTTCATCCATTCCGAATAAACCACCCAAGGTGTCAAAGGCGATAAAGAAGATGAGAAATGCTCCAAAATAAGCCAAGAATACGATTTGAAGGATCTGATGAAAATTTTTCATAGGTAGAAAATTTAATTATTCAAATATACTAAACCGACTGAATACTAGAAAGTTTCTGATACAATCCGGTGATTTGGCTCAACTCAGTATGGGTGCCTCTCTGGACAATTTGGCCCTGCTCAATCACCAATATTTCATCCGCATGCTGAATGGTGCTTAATCGATGTGCAATTACCAAAGTGGTTCGGTTTGCCATCAATTTGGTGAGTGCTTCTTGAACCAAAAGTTCGGATTCTGAATCAAGCGCCGAAGTAGCCTCATCAAGAATCAGGATTGGAGGATTCTTTAATACAGCTCTAGCAATACTCAGTCGCTGTTTTTGTCCTCCGGAAAGTTTAGATCCACGCTCTCCAATGGAGGTCTCATAGCCATTTTCCAGATTGGAAATAAATTCGTGTGCATTTGCGATTTTAGCGGCTTCGATTACTTGATCAAGGCTTGCATCATTTATTCCGAAGGCGATGTTATTAAATACTGTGTCATTGAAAAGGATGGATTCTTGAGTGACAATGCCCATCAAGCTGCGCAGATCCCCTAAGTTCAAGTTGCGAATGTCCACACCATCCAAAAGAATATGACCGCCACTAGGGTCGTAGAATCTTGGCACCAAATCGGCCAAGGTTGATTTTCCTCCGCCCGAGGGTCCTACCAGCGCGATGGTTTTTCCTTTTGAAAGCGTAAAGTTGATGTCATGTAAAACGCTCGTCTCCTCGTAGGCAAAGTTTACATTTTGAAATTCGATTGAGTTTTGAAATCCAGTTAGTTTTACAGGTTCCTCCGGTGAATTGATCTTCGATGGAGTATCAATTACCTTGAATACTCGCTCTGCAGAGGCAATTCCCCGCTGGATGTTGCTCATTGCCCGGGAGATTTCCTTGGCTGGATTAAGCACTTGGGTGAAAATAATGATATAAGCGATAAAGTCAGAAGCTCCGAGATCGGAATCCCCACTCAGTACTAATCCACCTCCATAGACTAAAATTCCCGCAACTACCGTCACTCCCATAAATTGAGAAATTGGTGAGGCTAATTCGTTTTTACGGGCCATACTGATATTTACATCAGAGTAAAAATCGGTCTCCTGATCAAATTTGTTTTTCATAAACCATTCAGCATTGAAGGCTTTGATAACCCGCATTCCACTGAGTGTTTCGTCTAGAATATTGACTATCCTGCCTAGTGACTGTTGACTTTGGACTGCTGTCTTTTTTAATCTTCGGGTGATTCCTCCTATGATTGCACCTGATATGGGGATGATTAAAATAGTGAAAAGAGTCAATTTGACCGACATCAAAAAGAGCACTGCAAAATAAAGAATGATTGTAGCAGGTTCTCTAAAAACAACCCGAAGTGACTGCACGATGGTATTTTCGACCTCCTGCACGTCATTGGTCATTTTTGACATGAGGTCTCCTTTTCGCTCATTGGAGAAATAGGCGATTTGAAGTCCACTTACCCGCTCAAAAATATCCATTCGCATTCTTTTGATGACAATAGCTCTCACTTTTGCCAAAACGACGCCAGACAAATAAGTGAATAGATTAGCTAAGAATACGGAGATGACGATAATGGCGCAGACATAAAAAAGAGTCCCCATTTTCCCGTAAGTTTCAGCTATTTGAAGGAAATAGTAGTTGAAAAGATGGGAGAAGTAGCCAAGCGAAAACTCAAAAGTTGGCTTATCTACAAATTCTGCAATTTTAGCTGGATCGACCTGTTCAAAAATTACATCGAATAACGGCTTCAGCAAGGTGAAATTCAGCAAGCCGAAAACGATCGAAAGTAATGCGTAAGTAATATATGTAGGCACGAATTTCCCGTATGGTCTGGCATAGGAAAGAATTCGGAAGTAGGTATTCATAGGAGGTAATCTGAAAATCAGGCCAAATTTACGAAAAATTGTCCGCTCGGGAAGCTACTAGTAATTGTAATCAGGTCTAAGGAAGTTCCAGCGTAGTCCGAGTTGGATCAATTGACTTGATTCTGGACTACCCAAATCCTGTGCTGTCCGCCTTCTAAATGTATGCGTAGCATCAATAAAGAAATTATGGCGGAGCATATAGCTCGCATTCAGATTGGTTTGAATTATCTGATTTTCGATGCCCTGCCCTATGAAATTCCCAAACAATCCAGTTGGACTTCCCACCAGTCTGTTTTTTAATACATCCCCTCCGAAATTGGTTGTAGCATCCGGATCTGCTCCATACAATTGATGCATGGCTAATAAAGTCAGATTCAGTTTAGGCAAAGGTTGGTAGCGAATGATCCCCAGAAACTCCCGGAAATTTGCTCCACGAGGATGGGTAAGAGGCGTTCTCCAATTGCTGTAGGATTGATAGTCTTGTTTTTCCTGAAAGGTATAAGGCCTGGCCGAATTGAATTCCAATTGCAGATCTAGGTTAGAGATTTTAAAGGCATTGATATATTTGTAGCCTGCCTGCACGCCATATTTATTTCGTTTTGACCCTTTACCGTCTATTCCAAAAAATTCACCAAACACAAATTCATCCAAGGCAAATTGTCCATAGAACTGCATTCCCGGATATAGATTCCATTTGAAATCTGTACCGAGCATGACTTTGTCGGGTGTGCCTAGGCTTTGCTCCACCCATCTAAAAAAGATAAGGGGATTGAAGTAATTGAAATTTGCCTGATCAGTCATGACTGATTCGAAAAAGCCAAGGTTCAGCTTTTTTCCTACATCAAATCCCAATCGATGAAACGAAAACCACTTTTGAGGATATCGTCCATCCGTAGGTCTTCCTCGATTATACATCACATCGGAGGTCATTTGTGTCCAAATATTCGTCAGTTGAAATTTCCAGACTTTCGTATTTAGCTTTACAAACATATAGGGGTTTGAGAAATCGGAGAGGAGAAAAGACCGATAGCCTTCTCCGACGAAATTCCGATCATGACCAATCTGTGCTTGAATATTTTTTGTTAGATTAAAATTGACATGGCCCAGCGCAGAAAAATAACTGTAGCCGTCCGAATTATATTCTTTCCAGAACCCTTCCCCCGGAACAGCCCCGTTGTATTCAGCAGTATTTTTTACCCAAGAAGGAAAGAATGCTTCTGAGGATGTAAGGTAGGTGTAGAACCCTACTTTCTTGTCGATCGAGCCTCGAATCACGACTCCCCTGGTCAGTCGATTTGGGTTTTGGGCATTATCAGTTTCGATTCCTCCATTAAAATATAGCACTGGACTAGCATGGATATCAAACTCATCACTGTTGTAATAGGTCAAATCACCAGGCCTTTTATAAAGTGCATTGAGAAAAGGTTTTTTGGAAAGTGGAGTTTCACTGGACATAAACTCCCAATTGTCTTGGCTTAAATAACCGAGATTAAAGACATCCGATTTGGACTGGATCACTGGATCTGTGGCCAAGGAATCTAAATATTTGCCCAATAAATCTCTTCTCCATGGCTTTACTCCAGTTTGAAAAATAGGATTGTTTTGTCCTCGAAGGATCTCATATCGCTCGATGCGATGGTAATAATCTCGATCATAAGGAATGTAACTTCCTTGTGAAAAGGAGAAATAGGGATATAGAAATGCTGCTAAAAAAAGGATTAAAGAAGCTTGAGATTTGCGAAGAGAAATGTTTTGCATCGCTTAAAGCTAGAAAAAGCATGGATATCTAAAAATAGCTGAAGTATATTTGCTCCTGAATTTGGCATCAAGGGAGCTTTTGCGGCTTCGATTCATAAATACTTGGTAAAGATTTGGTGATATTTCTTAAAAAGAATAACTTTGTGCCTCATTTGAAAAAGATACTATATAACTAGCAATACAATGAAAGCTGATATTCATCCAAATTACAGAAACGTAGTGTTCTACGATACTTCTAGCGAATTCAAATTTATGACCAAGTCTACTATTGAGACTTCCGAGACAATTACTTGGGAAGACGGTACTGATTACCCGTTATACAAAATAGAAGTTAGCTCTGAGTCTCACCCGTTTTATACTGGTAAGAAAATGATGCTTGATACTGCTGGTCGAGTTGAGAAATTCAACAAAAGATACGCAAGCAAGAAGTAATTCTTCAAAACCTGACTTGATTAAGTCTTCCAGAGCATGGATTCTGGGAGACTTTTTTATTTTTGCTCCATGGACTCTCTTCTCTTATTCGATGATCCCGCTATTCGTGGCTCATTATTGCCATTTACTTTCACCAGACCAGTTGCTTCGATCCGTGTCGGGATTTTAGAAATAGCCGATAAATGGGCAATGCATACTGGCAAGCCTGTTTCATATTTGACGCAGGATTATCTCCAACAAAAATTCGCAAGAACGAAAGAAAAAGCTTTAGCGATCAATGGAGCTTGGCTTCCTGATGAAAATTCAGTGAAAACGATTGTTGCTTTAGCTGAAAATGAAGCTCTATTTTCCGGAAAGACTCTTTTAGCGGCTTACATCGGGGAAACGGAGAAGAATATGGATAAAGCAAAAGAGCTGATCCACGTCCAATTGGATCATGACCCGGTTTTGCTTTTGAAGACCTGGAATATCTTTCAGTTCAATGGTGCTGAGATAAAAAAGGATTTTGCGCTGATCACTAAAGGGCGTCAAAGTGAACCTTTGAATGATCCATATACTAAGGTTTATTGTCCCGAGAATATTTTCATTGAAAAGGGAGCCACGATCAAGGCCGCAATCCTGAATGCTGAAAACGGCCCGATTTACATCGGTAAAGATACCGAGATTCAAGAAGGAGCAATTATACGAGGGCCTTTTGCGCTATGTGATCATAGTACGATCAACATGGGAGCAAAACTACGAGGAGACACTACTGTTGGGCCGCATTGCAAAGTGGGAGGCGAAGTTTCGAATTCTGTTATTTTCGGGTATAGCAATAAAGGCCATGAGGGATTCCTAGGAAATTCGGTGATCGGGGAGTGGTGCAATGTAGGAGCGGATACCAACACCAGTAATCTAAAAAACAATTATACATCAGTAAAACTTTGGGACTATACCAGAGGAGGCTTTGCTAATACAGGCCTTCAATTCTGTGGGTTGATGATGGGTGACCATTCTAAATGTGGGATTAATACCATGTTCAATACCGGTACAGTTGTAGGAGTTGGAGCAAATATTTTTGGAGATGGCTTTCCAAGGAATTTTATTGCTTCTTTTGCATGGGGAGGTTCCAGCGGTTTTTCTACCTTCCAATTTCCAAAATTTGAAGAGACTGCTAAAGCGGTTATGGGTAGAAGGGGAATAAAGTTTACTTTGGAGGATCAGGAGATTCTTCAAGTAATTTTTGACCAATCTAAAACGTATCGAATCTGGGAAAAATCTATCTGAATTTAAAACCATGCAATTCGCAGTTATTCCAGGCTTGCCTGATATTAAAGAAAATCTAATCAATGCGGTTAAAAATAATCACTTAGCTCACGCTTTGTTGTTTTATGGCCCAGAGGGTTCGGCGACTCTTCCAATGGCTTTAGCGCTTTGTACCTATTTGTTTTGCGAGGATCCCTCCGATACGGATTCCTGTGGTAAATGCCCTGCCTGCCTGAAGATGGCCAAGTTGGTGATGCCAGATTTGAATTTTGCTTTCCCTCAGATTAATGTGGGAAAGAAGAACGAGGAAAATTTTTCTGATGATGATGATGACGAAGATAAAGTCAACTTTTTAGCAAACTGGCGGAGGTTTGCGATCGAGACACCATATGCCAATGTGCATGACTACATCTTATTCAATGAATTTGAGAAAAAGCAACTGAATATCTCAAAAGGAGCAGCACGGAAAATTATTCAAACACTTTCACTAAAAGCATTTGAAGGTGGTTTTAAAATTATGCTCGTCTGGGCGCCGGAATATCTTCATCCCTCAGCCGCAAATGCGCTTTTGAAGATTTTGGAGGAGCCACAGCCTAAAACAATATTCTTGTTGATTACCGCATATCCCGATCAGCTTTTGACTACGATCCTTTCGAGAACGCAGAAAGTTTTGGTTCGGGGATTCTCAGATGAAGAAATTCAGGCCTACTTAATAGAATCGGGTAAAGCTGATGAGGCTACCGCAAATCAAATTTCTATGATTGCTGATGGAAGTATGCGAGAAGCGCTTCGATTGGTAGATCAAGTTGAAGATCAGCAGATCAAGTTGATCCGAGAGTGGTTTGTAGATTGTTACAAATCAGATTTTAGAGCTCTTTTTATGCGAGCAGAAGCTTTTCATAAGGATAATATCGAAGGTCAGAAATCTTTGGTTTTAACCGCGATGAACGTACTTCGGGAGATTTTATTAAAAGATGCCAAACTCGATCAGTTGTTGCGGACAAGAGGTGAGGATTTAGATTTCGTCACCAAAATCAGTACTACGATTCTCAAAGGTGAACACATAGAATCGCTCTACCAAGCCTTTAATCAAGCGCACTATCATCTTGAGCGAAATGGAAATGCCAAATTTATTTTCACTGATTTGTCAATGGATATTTCACTATTAATGTCAAAGATTAGCTAATATGGATAAGAAGATCATAGGGCGAAAAGAAAAAATTTCGCTTCCAATTTTAGGTTTGAGTCTGGTTTGGGCCAAAGTAGATACCGGAGCATACACCAGTAGTATCCATGCGGAGAGTATCACCGTGGAAGAAGTTCACGGAAAGCGAATCTTGAGTTTTCAGCCATTGATGGAAGGGCATAAAGCCTTTACAGGCCAAACAGTCTACTTCGATCAATTCACTGAAAAAAATGTAAAGAACTCATTCGGGAACGTAGAAACCAGATATTTGATTGAAACAACTATCAAAATTGCAGGAGAGCAATACCTTTCTGAATTCACCTTGTCAGATAGGACTAATATGCGTAACGCTATTCTTTTGGGAAGAAAAACTCTTAAAAACAGATTCTTTGTTGATGTGGATAAGGTGAATTTAGCCAGAGCACACCGTATCCATAGCTAAGTTTGACCGCGCTATGAATTTTGCCATTACCCAATAATTAAACCGCCCAGCAATGAAAATAGCTATCCTTTCCAGAAATCCAAATCTCTATTCTACCAAGCGTCTTTTTCAAGCGATCACTGAAGCTGGCCATGAGGCCATGATTGTCAATCACAGTATTTGTGACCTGATTCTAGAGCAAGATGGGCCGACAATTTTCTACAAGGGAGAAAAACTCTCAAATGTGGATGCGATTATTCCAAGAATTGGTGCGTCGGTGACATTTTATGGTACGGCTGTAGTTCGTCAGTTTGAGTTGATGAATACGTTCTCGGCGGTAAATTCCGAAGCGATTGTCAGAAGTAGAGATAAGCTTAGAAGCCTTCAGATTTTATCCAGTGCAGGATTAGGAATGCCAAAAACGGCCTTCACTAATTTTTCAAAAGGAGGAGAAAAGCAAATTATCGAGCATGTCGGCGGGGCGCCATTAATTATCAAATTGCTGGAAGGGACGCAAGGATTAGGAGTCGTTTTGGCGGAAACTAAAAAGGCGAGCCAATCGGTGATTGAAGCTTTTCACGGCTTAAAAGCGAGAATCATTATTCAGGAATTTATCAAAGAGGCTAAAGGAGCTGATATTCGTGCATTTATTGTCAATGGTAAGGTAGTAGGAGCGATGAAGCGACAAGGAGCTGAGGGTGAGTTTCGGTCTAACTTGCACCGCGGAGGTAAAGCCACGATCATAAAATTGAGTAGAGAGGAAAAACAGGCTGCCTTAGGCGCTGCAAAAGCATTGGGCTTGGATGTGGCAGGGGTAGATATGCTACAATCCGCTCGTGGGCCATTAATCCTTGAAGTCAATAGCTCTCCGGGATTGGAAGGAATAGAAAAAGCTACAGGAATTAATATCGCAGGAGAGATCATTAAATTCATCGAAGAAGGAGTGAAAAAGAAACGTGTAAAAAAAAGTTTTTCGTAATGAGTCAAGTAATAAAAATAGGAACGAGAGGGAGTAAGTTGGCACTTTGGCAGGCCAATCATGTTGCAGATCTGCTTCAGAATGCTGGTATGAAAACTCAGATCGTAGAAATAGATACCAAAGGAGACCAGATTTTGGATGTCGTAATATCAAAAATTGGAAGTAAGGGGGTATTCACTCAAGAATTAGAAGATCAGCTGACTGATGGAAGGATTGACATAGCAGTGCATAGTGCGAAGGACATGCAATCCAGCCTGCCGGAAGGGTTTGAAATTATCGCATTCACTACTCGTGAAAAGGAAAATGATGTCCTGGTCTCGCATGATAAAAGCCTTTCTTTGAAGGATTCAAGTCGAAGTATTATCTTAGGAACTTCATCTACGCGAAGAGTAGCGACTTTAAGGCATTTTTATCCGCATATCAAAACAGTAGAAGTACGTGGAAATCTCCAAACTAGAATCCGGAAAATGGAGGAAAGTGGGTTTGATGGGTTGCTTTTAGCCTATGCAGGAGTGCATCGAATGGGCTATAATGAAATGATCGCAGAGGAATTAGATTTGAATGAATTTACCCCGGCGGTAGGACAGGGTTCTATAGCGATCGAAGTGGCCACTGGATTGGAAACGGAATTGAAGATTAAAATTACAGCCGCCTGTAATGATTATTTCACGGGTCAAAAGTTGAAAGCTGAACGTACATACCTTCGGGTACTAGAAGGAGGGTGTAGTATTCCCATTTTTGCTTTGGCGAATCTTGAGGGGGATACGCTGCATTTGAAAGGAGGAATAGTAAGTCTTGACGGAAAAGAACGAATCTCACTTCAGGTCAGCGGAGCCATTTTAAAACCTGAATTGATCGGGGAGGAATTGGCCGCAAAGGTTTTAGCGGCAGGAGGAAAGAAGATTTTAGCAGCTATTAAAAATGAAATGAACTCATGAGCAGATTGAAGAACCTACTGATTATTATACTTTTTTTCACCTCGTTTGCCTGTTCTGGCCAGAAAGATTACCTCGTCACCATCACCACGGAAAAGGGTGAGATTAAAGCCATTCTCTTCGATGATACCCCTGAGCACAAGTCAAATTTTATCAAATTGGCAGAAGATGGCAGATTTGATTCTACAGAATTTCATCGGGTGATGAAAAATTTCATGATCCAAGGCGGAGACGTATTCAGCAAGGAAGGACTGCCACCTGCAGAATGGCCAACTATTGAAGCGGAGATCAAGCCTAATCATTACCATAGAAAGGGCATGATCGCTGCCGCTCGACAAGGTGCTGGAGTCAATCCTATGAAGCGATCTAACGGCTCGCAATTTTATATTGCAATCGGGAAAGTCTATAAGGAGGATGAATTAAAGGCAGATATGGAAAAACTCCAGCCTGCCTTTATGCAATATGTCCAGCTTGGCAGCCAAGAAGCACTGAGAAATGAATACACCCGTCTGTACAAAGCAGGCCAATTTGATAGTCTTACGATGCTAGTGATCTCCAAGCGGAAAGAAATTGAGAATTCGTTAAATCTAAATCTTAGTAAAGATTTCACTCCTGAGCAGATTGCTGCATATACAACTATTGGCGGAACCCCGCATTTGGATAAGGAATATTCAGTATTCGGAGAAGTGATTTCCGGGTTGGAAATTGCGGAAGAAATTGCGAAAGTGGCTACAGTTGCTAGGGATAAACCGCTAGTTCCGGTCTACATGAAAGTGAAAGTGGAAAAATTGTCCCGCAAAAAAATTGAAAAAGACTATGGCTATGCCTACCCAAAATCCAACTAAAAAGAAAATATTCATCACCGGAGCTAATGGCCTTTTGGGTCAGAAGTTAGTGAAGCAGTTAGTGGAGGAGAATCAGTATATCATCTATGCCAGCAGCAAAGGAGAATCTCGATTGCCTGGAACAGGTTTTAATTACGTTTCATTGGAAATCACAGACCCCCAGCAAGTAGCGATCATCATCCAGGAGATCAAGCCTGATATCATCATACATGGTGCAGCAATGACCAATGTGGATCAATGTGAGCAAAACCAAGAAGCCTGCTACGATGTCAATGTCAATTCAACTCGCTATCTGATGGAGTCTGCAGAAGCAATTCAAGCTCATTTCATTTTTGTGTCTACTGACTTTATTTTCTCAGGTGAAAAAGGGCCTTTGGATGAAGAGGAAGAAGCAGCTCCCATAAATTATTATGGGGAGACCAAATTACTTGGGGAACAAGTAGTGATGAAATCCAAAACTAAATGGACAATCGCGCGAACCGTCCTGGTGTTTGGAATCGCACATGACATGAGTCGTACGAATATCATCCTTTGGGTGAAATCCTCTTTGGAAGCAGGAAAACAAATCCAAGTAGTCGATGACCAATTTAGAACGCCTACTCTTGCCGAAGACTTGGCCGCAGGCTGTATTTTAATAGCAAATCAAGGCGCCACAGGGATATTTAATATTTCTGGATCGGATTTTTTGACTCCTTTTGAAATGGCGCATATGACAGCTGATTACTTCCACCTTAACAAAGACTTAATCAACCGTGCCGATTCAAGTACATTTTCCCAGCCTGCTAAGCGACCCTTGCGAACTGGTTTTAATATAGAAAAAGCTCGAAAACAGCTTGGATTCGAGCCCAAAACTTTCCAAACTGCAATTGGTATTTTGGCAAAACAAATTATCTTAGCCCGCTCTTAAAAAACAGCTTGTAACCCCAACTTAACTTAATTATAATCTATGGAAGTAAGTGCAAACCCCGAAGAAAGAGGTCAATTTGGCTCCAGTCTCGGTTTTATTATGGCTGCGGCTGGTTCCGCTGTTGGTCTTGGAAATATTTGGAGATTTCCTTACCTAGTTGGTCAAAATGGGGGGGGGGCCTTCGTTTTTGTTTATGTTCTTTGCGTCCTTTTAATTGGTCTGCCTTTGCTTTTCAATGAGATTGCTCTCGGAAGGAGATCGGGTAAAAATCCAATCGGGGCAATTCGAGACACTGGAGGAAATAAATTTTGGCAATTAGCAGGTGTCCTTTGTGTGATGGTCTGCTTTTTTGTTTTTAGTTATTATTCTGTGATAGCAGGCTGGACTGTTGGGTATATTTTCACGGAAATCGTAAATATCCCAGTGGATTTTGAGGTGTTTCAGCAGACTCCAATGTATGTGATTCCGTTGACATGGCTCTTTATCCTAATGACTATTTTAATCGTTTTGGGAGGAGTTTCTGGTGGTATTGAAAAGGCTTCTAAATTCCTGATGCCGGTACTATTCATCATTATAATTTTCATTGCGGGCCGTTCAGTTACACTAGAAGGAGCTCAGGCTGGTATCGATTATTACTTGAAACCAGATTTCTCTAAAATCAACGGGTCAGTAATTCTTCAGGCTATGGGTCAGGCTTTTTTCTCAATGTCTGTGGGCTGGGGATTGATGATTACTTTTGGTTCGTATTTGGATAAAAAATCTAACATTGTACAATCTGGAGCTTGGATTGCTGGTATGGATACAGCCGTAGCCCTGATGGGCGGATTGATGGTGTTTCCAGCACTATTTGCATTATTGCCAGGCAAGGATCCTGCCGCAGGCCCAGCGTTAGTATTCGATGTGCTTCCAAAAGTATTTGATGCAATGCCAGGAGGCAATATTATTGGAGGTTTATTTTTCATCCTTTTGATGGTAGCAGCTCTGACTTCTACAATCTCTATGCTCGAGGTTCCAGTTGCTTATTTGATCGATGATCGAAAGTGGAGTAGAAAGAAAGCTACTTGGATTGTAGGTATTTCTGCAATGGTACTTTCTGTGCCTTCCGCACTTTCTGCCATAGAAGGAAATTTCTTTGCTGAGATTAGCTTTACCTTCTTAAGTAATCCTTTGGTAGGCTTCTTTGGGATAATGGATTTCATCTTCGGGACTTTTGCCGTGATTGTTATTTGTTTGATGCTTGCCTTATATACGGGTTGGGATCAGAAGATTTCTGATTATGCAGATGAGTTGGCTTTAGGTGCACCATCCTTCAAAGGACCATTTAGATCATCTTGGATTTTCTTCATCAAGTACATTTGTCCGATTGTGATTATCGTTTTGATTTTAAATATGGTTGGCATTTTTGGAGACCCTCAAGCAGCATAATCTTCGTATATTCATAAAAAGAGGGGCATTTGCCCCTCTTTTTATGAATATACCTTGATAATTTTTGCGATTCGATACTTTTTTATGATATTGAAATACATTTATTTGTTACTAAAAAATTTCAATGCGCGTACTTGTTGTAGATGATGATTCCATTCACCTGTTAATCTTAAAAAAGATTTTTGAAAAAGCATCAGCTGTTGTTATAATTGCGAAGAATGGTTTAGATGCACTCAAAGTATTAGAGCATGATTCATGTTTCAATGTGATTCTTACTGATATCATGATGCCAAAAATGGACGGCATGGAGTTGATTTCAGAAATTAAGAAAAGTAAAAAATGTAGTTCGATTCCTGTAATTGGATTTACTGCTGGTGATCTTGAATACTTCAGGAATAGCAGCCGGAATAAGTTTGATGTACTGGTTCCAAAGCCGATGGATTTATTGAATTTGTATGATCTAGTTATGTCGAAAGCCATCAAAGATTTGAACTGATCCTTTTTTGGCAGGTGAATTGTTAAATTTCTTAGCATATTCTTCGTTTAGAAATTCTAACCAACAATTCTTTACCATGAAAAATCTTATTTTCTCTACCATTTTATTTTGTGGGATAGCCCTGAGTGGTTTTTCCCAAAATACTGGCTTTGGTATCAAAGCAGGTTTGAGCAGCACTGAAGTTGATTTTAAAAATGAGCAGTTTATGCCTCAAAATGCCCAATCTGGGTATCATGTCGGGATCTATGGTCGGATTGGAGGAGGAGGCTTTTATGTGCAACCTGAGCTTCTTTTTACACAGACCAGAGGGAAATTCATCAACGATAAAGATCAAATCAATGCCGAGTTTAACCGATTAGATATCCCAGTGATGCTCGGTCTAAGGTTCTTCAAAGTGATGCGGCTTCAAGCAGGACCCATTGCCAGTTTAAATATCAATTCTGAGTTGAAGGAAGCAGGAAATACTGTCCGCGATGCGGAGTTCAAAAACGCTACAATAGGCTATCAAGCAGGATTAGGTCTAGACTTGGGGAACCTGTCAATCGATGCCAAGTATGAAGGCGGGCTGAGTAAATGGAGCGGTAATATTCAAAACTTTCAGACCGATAACCGAATCAATCAATGGGTTCTTTCTTTAGGATTCAAGATTTTCTAAAAAGGTATAAAAGCGGAAAGTCCCTCTGGGTGTTATTCAGAGGGACTTTTTTGTATAAAAGATCAAATAATTTATTATTTCATTTTAAGGTAAGTGGATTATTTTTCCATTACCATTTTTGTTGGCTTAGCCAGTTCGTAAATAGGATCCAAATCTACCACGTATACACTTCTACCATGGGTTCCAATTACCAAGTCATTTTCCCTACTTTGGATTACCATATCATAGATTGCCACATTTGGGATTTGTCCTTGGAATAAATTCCAGTTGTTTCCTCCATCCATAGTTACGTAGAGTCCATGGTCAGTGCCTAGGTAGAGAATGGCTGAATTGACTTTATCCTCTGCAATGATATTGGTGGATTCATCAGGAAGATTTCCTTTGATTGCTGTCCAGGTCTTTCCGTAATCCTTGCTTTTATAGACGAATGTAGCAAACTCATCCATTCGATAGCCATTCAGCGTCACATAGACTAGACCTTCTTGGTGGCTGGAAGGAGCAATTGAACTTACCCATCTATCGGCTGGGAGCCCAGCATTTAAGCTTGTCCAGTTCCCGCCATTGTTCCGAGTGACCCAGACATTGCCGTCGTCAGATCCTGCGTAGATTGTACCAAACTCCAGTGGTGATTCCTCTACCACAGAAAGTGTGGCGTAAGGCACATTTCCACTTTTCTTGTTTTTGGTTAGATCATCCGAGATGCGCTTCCAAGTACTTCCTTGATCCAGACTCTGATAGACATACTGCGAACCCATGTATACAATATCTTGATTATGGTAACTTAATTCTGCGGGTGTTCTCCAATTATATCGATTAGGAGCAGTTCCTATCTCATGACCCGGAGTGATTAACTTACGCTGTCCGCTTGTCTTATCGATTCGGAAATACATTCCAAACTGAGATCCGGTGTAGACGATGTTATTATCTCGAGTATCCACAGCTACGACCATTCCATCTCCTCCCATAAGTGATTTCCAAGGGTCAGAAGGATCATTTTTTACATTGCCAAACCAAACTCCATTATCCTGCATGCCACCATAAATATTATACGGACTCGCATTGTCTGTCATGATAGAGTAAAACTGCGAGATTGGCATTTGAGTATTCAAGTGATCCCAAATAGCTCCACCACCATAACTTCGATAAAGTCCTCCATCATTTCCAAGTAGGATGTGTTTGCTATCCTTAGGATTGATCCACATGGACTGATGATCGGAGTGCGGACGCCCCACAGAGTCTGTTCGAATAAAGTTTTTGCCCCCATCTCTGGAAACCAATAAGGGAACACCTAGGACGAAAATCTCATCTTCATTTTCAGTATTCACACGGATTTCTCCAAAGTAATAACCATAAGAATTGTAAAGACGGCTGATGTCTGACTCGGAGACTTTCTTCCAGGATTTTCCTGCATTTTCGGATCGATAAATTTCAGCACCTATTACTGTAGCATTAAATAGTGCTGCATTGGCATCAACTGTCTCACCGTTATAATTTGCAATTTGGGTGCTGGTGATTTTTCCGTTTTCAAGCAATCGCTTTACTTCTTTCGCATCGTAGATCGTTGCAAATCGGTTTGATCTGAGG
Source organism: Planctomycetota bacterium (assembly GCA_047612305.1). GTDB lineage: Bacteria > Bacteroidota > Bacteroidia > Cytophagales > Cyclobacteriaceae > Algoriphagus. The sequence goes on from JBLGAM010000002.1 coordinate 38,734, forward strand.
AAAGCATCTAGTCTTTTGTCTTCTAAGCCCAATGCCTCTGCCGTGGGCATGTTTTTAAAATCCTCAAATTTCAAGGCATCTTCGGCTGGTTTTTCTCCGCGTTGTCTTGGAGCGTCTGGCTCTTTATCAGACTTGGCCTGATTGTCTAGCAGTGCATAGACGACTTGGGGATTACTCTGACTGAAGTCAAAACCGATTCTTCCGGTAAACTCATCCTGAGGAAATCCTTCCACCGCCTTTTTCCAGGTATTTCCACCATCTTCTGATCCCCAGATAGACGATCCTTTTCCATTTCCTATGAAATCATGGGCCTGACGGAATCTCTCCCAGCTTGCGGCCAACAGAATATCTGGATTGGTTGGGTGGATTTTGATATCAATGATACCCGTGTTGTCATCAATGTATAATGTCTTCTTCCAGGTCTTGCCTCCGTCAGTGGTTTTGTAGAGACCACGCTCTTTATTTTTCGAGTAGAGACCACCCATGGAGCCCACCCATACGATGTCTGGATTAGTTGGGTGAATCTGAATCGAACCGATGTGTTGTGAATGTGGTAAGCCCATCATCGTCCAGGTTTTACCTGCGTCAGTGGATTTGTAGATTCCTGAACCAGCATAAGTTGATCGACTGGAATTATCCTCACCGGTTCCAACCCAGAGAATGTCATTATTAGATGGCGAAAGTGCCATATCGCCAATTCCCAATGCTCCCTGATGATCAAAAATCGGAGTAAAGGATTGCCCATTGTCTTCCGTCCTCCAAACTCCACCAGAGGCTGCCGCCACGTAGAACGTGTTTTGATTTTGAGCGACTTCTATATCCACGATTCGTCCGGACATGTTGGTAGGCCCAACATTTCTAGCGTTGAAGTCTTTGAGTGGGGTGGAGGAAAGCAGTTTTGCATGCTTTTCCGTGGATTCGAGAAGTGCTTTTTCGGTGGTGGGTTTCATGTCCTGAGCTTGTAGATTAGCCCCGGTCGTCAGTGCCAGCAATCCTGAAGCGATCAGAATTTGAAGAGTAGTGATTTTTTTCATGTGTTGCCTTTTGATAAAAACGAATATAAACAATAGCGGGCAAACTCGATGGAGAATGCCCGTTAGTGGAAATTGGTTAAGATAAATGGTTATTTCTGCACCAATCGAGTTTTGTAGATGACGGAGTAGTCGTTTTCTGCTTCGGAAAAGTTGAGTGAAAACCAGATTTCATCTTTTGAGACCACCTTGTAGATGAATCCTAGTATTTCTGGTTTTTCGATAATTGGGCTGATAGATACTCCATCAAAAAGGATCATCCCTCCTTTATTTAGTTCTTGTGCGGCTTTGAACATTTTATCAAAGTCAGTTGCTGCCTCTGAAATTACTTGATCGGCCTCGTCGTCTGAAAGACCTGCAAGGTAGTTGATCAAGAAAGATCCCTCACCTAAATAATTTATTGTATTAATAGTCCCTAGAAAGAAATTTCTAATGTTAAACCCTCCATTTTCTGGGGCTTTGTCGGTGTCGCTTTCGACAAAATTCTCGATTGGAATCGGCAGTACGGTTGGGGCTGAATCTATATCGGTTAGCGAGTAGCTAAATATTTTTGGTTCGTTTCGAAAAGCAACATAAAGGTTGTTTCCACCAAGTGCTAAATTTGGATAGAAATCAATTGCTCCAAATTCTGCAGTTGTGCTGCTGAATTTGGATGACTTTGGAAAAGGGATTTTGTCTTCATAAGTTCCATTGTTAAGATCTACTACTTCTATAAGCTTTGCTTTGGCCTGAAAATCCAGTCCCTGCTGACCAAGATCTCGATCTCTTCCAGGCAAATGAAAGTAAACTTTATTGTCTTTGACAAAATGAGACTCACTCGCTGGGATTAGGAGATTGGCTATTCCTGTAAACTCAGGATTGTATTTCTGAATCAAATCCCCATTCAAACTGTATTTGAAAAGATCAGTCAATGTAGGAACTAGGAAAGAATCATCACTTAAGAATTTGGCTACTCCCATTCGGCTGGTATTATAATTATTCGGCCCCTCCCCCATAAGTTTATATTTGTGTAGAATAGCTCCAGTTTTGTCAGTCATTAGAAATGTGTCGGTATTTTGATCTACGAGCAAATAGCTTTTTTCATCGGGACTGATATCCATCAGCGTCACATTCCCCAAATAATCCACTACCAAAGAATCATAGATCTCAAATTCCAGGATTTGCTCCGAAAGGGGAGTTGTGAGGATTTCGGATTCCTTGCTTTGGCAGGAAAACAGTATCACTGCAATTGCAGCTAAAATTAGGAGTTGGTTTTTCATTTTTGAATCAATCGAAGCTTGTAAAAAGTGATATAGTCTTGCTCTTCGCCGAGGGAATCGTCATCTCGAATGGCGAAGAAGGGTTGATTCAACTCTTCAATGTTCATGATTCTTCCGATTCGATAGGGAACATTTATTTCATTTGAAAGGCTGGAATCAGGAAGGACTATTTTGAGGATTTGCTTTTGAAAGTATTTGTATTTGGGGAAGTTTTTAGGGTCATTTAATTCATTTTGAGTAAATATTTCTTCTTTAATCCCCTCTTCGTAGAGCACAACTATTCCTTGTTTAAAAGGGAAAAATTGTTTGATTTCTCCGTCCAACATCCTTGTGCCTGAGATGTATTGGTATTTTTCAGTATGCTCTCCGTTGTCTTCAAATTTGCTGGGCAGAAAAGGAATAGTTTTAAGGAGTTCCCCTTCACGAGCCAAATCATATAGGTGAATCAATGGTTCATTATCCAGAGTGAAATACAAGGTATCTCCCAAAATCCCAAAACTAACCCAAGGTCTTTCGAAGTACTTATCTGAAGCATATCTCGAGGTGGATGGGATGCGAATCATTGGTTCGGCCGAGCCTGTTTTTGGATCTACTTTTTCCAATAAAAAATGATCTCTGAAGAAAAATGGATCATAGGGATTTGCCCCATCTCTACCTGGATACCACAGGATCAAATGCTCTCCCCATTCATCCATTGCTCGCCGTAATCCTCCACCATCCTTAGCTTCGGTAAGGAATGGTAGCTTGATTTCCCGTTTGAAAGTTAAGTCGTTATTGAATTCATAGAGCCAACCGATAAAGCTTGCACCATAGAGGTTCCCGTCTGAGCTTGTTTTTAACTGCATCGGATAATAAACCTTTTCCGGGCCTTCAAATGGATAAGATTGCTGATGGAGGATTTTGCCGGTTTCGTCAAATTGGATCAGCTTATTTTCTTTGAAGTTGAAAATAATTCCTTTTCCATTTTGGAACGTACCCCCATGTACAGTTCCCAAATAATCCACCTGAATCGAATCCAAAATCACCAGTTCCCACTCATTGGAATTTTCTTTTGTGAGTGAACTTTTATCCTGCTCTCCACATGAAAACAGTATCACTGCAAATGCAGCTAAAATTATAAGTTGGTTTTTCATTTCTGTACCAGTTTAACTTTATAAATCCGTAAAAAATCTTCCTCTTCTTCTTTATTTGGAGTTTTTTCCATCCATAAAAAACCACCTCCCGATGCAAAGCCACCTTTGTTTACCCCTTTTGGAAATGGTATATCAGCTTCCAGTTTTAGGGTCTTTTGGTCAAAAATCAAGATCCCCTGTTCCAATTCTGCTTCCAGTTCTTCAAATAGTGCTCCTGCTTCTTCAGCTTTTCCTTGATCCCAAAGCGCACCCGCCTCCTTCAGTTTTTCAGGTTCCATGCCGGGATAATAATGCGCTAATATTTTCCCATCTACCAAGTGAATATTCCTGATCGCTGGCGTGCTCCCATTCAGGGTAACTGATCCTTCGGAAAACGTAGAAAAATCTTTTGGCACCAGCGCCTCATAACCGGGAATTGAAAAACTCACCATCGTATCAAGCGCACTTCCTTCTGGAGATAAGTCATACACGTAGAGTTTTTGCTCCGCTCCAAGACAGATGTAAAGCTTCCCGTCTTTGGCCTCAAAGGCTGGAGAATAGTCGCTTTCGTAATAGCCTGTACCATTTAAGAACATACTTCCTTTCTCAAAAGGGACTATTTCTTTGGCGGTATTTGCCACTGGATTGATTAACTCCAATGCCTTAAAAGAAGTGTAAAATCTCATTTCTCCCTGAAAGGAGTCGCGAGATCTAACTGATTTGGAAAGCAGGTAATCTGTCCCATTCAGTTTTGTAGATTCGGTCGCTTTGCCTGAGGTAGCCATAAATCCTGCCGAACCGACGGACTCTGGATGATCGATCTTTTGGATCATTTTCCCTTCAAAGTCATATAAAAACAGGCCTTTCATTCCCATCACCACGATTTGGTCTGCCTTATAAAATCCAGGGACCTCCATCATAAATCCATAGGCATCCGGAGTATCTTCTTTTTTCGAAAATTGGGATTGGATTTCACCGTTTTGATCTGTTACGATCAAGTCGCTACTGGCAAAGTCGTGGAAGAGAAATTTACTGGCATCCGAATTTACGTCTGCAATTAGCGCATCACCCAAAATCTCTAAATCAAGAGAATCAAGAATTTCTAGTGAATAAGAAGTCTCCACTTGCTCGGTGTTTTTCTCAGATTTGGAGCAGGAGCATAATAGACCAATAATGAATAAGCTAAGTTGGAGTCGTCTCATATGTTTATAATTTTTCTTTAAGGCCATATGGAATCTCGCATGGTTTCCCCCCGATAGTTATCGGGGCCATCGGGACATTCCTGTCTGTTACGTTCTAGTTATGCTCGATTTCAGATTGAAATTTTATCTAAAATAGTAAACAATTGTTAGTCAAGGGAAAATCAAACAGATTTTAAACTAAAAAAATGTTAACAATCAGGGGTTTCATTACGGTGATTCTTAATTCATCAAAAAGAAATTGATGGCAAAGAGATAGGTGAGTTCAGTTTATGTGTCATCAGGAAAAATTAAAACTTGCTTATAAAAGCAAAGATTCAAAGCTAAAGAAAGAACCAGATATCTAGGGGTCATCTACTTTGCGTTCCTTCGCGGCCTTGGTGGTTAAGAATAAAAAAACCTCCGAACTGATGAAATTCGAAGGCTTTAATATGTTGATAGAAAGTATTAAGTCAGATTTCCATCTGCATCCCATTCAGCAACCCGTCCACGATCCTCAGGCTTCAAATAAAAAGGTAAGTATTGCTCAGGCAATGAAACGCCGTGTTTGGCCATTACTTCTTGAGGGACACCATCCCAAACATTGGCTTTATTTCCTTGATAGTCCATGTATTTCCAGCCTGCTTCGGTAGAGAAGAAACCTGTCGCTGCAAAATTCCGAACGAGGTTAAACCATTTTACACCACCTTCAAATTCTGGCTTTGCGGTATCCGGCCAAGCCACATCATCAATGATCTCCATGATTTGATTTTGGTTGATTTCCAAGAAGGTTTTCCCAAATCGCTCATCCGCTTCGTAATCCAGCCACATTAAGCCACCACGCATTGGAGTTTGATTAAAAGGCTGATCAATCATCATAAAGTCGATGAAGTCTACCGTGCCCACTTCGGAGGCAGCAGGTGATTCTGCATCCTTTGGCATTACAATGTCTACTAGAATCGTCATCTTTTTCTTTTCCTCCTCAGTGAAGAAGTGCTCAGCCATGAGTTTTTGATCACGGAGAACCTCCTCATCAGTCCGCCCTCCGATTGTCCCACTCATCGGCGGAGGAGGTGGAATTTTCTGTGCGTCTGGAGTACAATTGGTCAAAAGTAATCCGGTGCCTATCGAGCCTGTAAAAAGCAGTTTTAGATTTTCTCTTCTGTTCATGGCTTAGATATTTTTTTGTTTCAGTTGCTCAATTATAAAATCTGATGTTCTCCAACTCAAAGCCAAAATCGTCCAAGTCGGATTTTTATCTGCTTGAGAAACGAAAGTTCCAGCATCGACCACGAATACATTTTTGCAATCGTGCACCTGTGAATTAGAGTTACAAACAGAGGTCCTTGCATCATTTCCCATTCTGGAAGTACCTACTTCGTGAATAATCCGTCCAGGAGCGGCAAGTCCATATTTAGTATCTGCTCCAGGCTTTGTTCCTAATAAGGTTGCGCCTGCATTGGTCAGAATTTCTTCGAATGTATCCTGCATGTGCTTCGCCTGAAGTACTTCCTGATCAGTCCAGTTGTAGTTGAATCGAAGCACTGGGATTCCGAATTTGTCGACCACATTCGGATCTATTTCGCAGTAATTATCATATCTCGGAACACTTTCACCTCGACCGGACATTCCCATTGTGGAGCCATAAAGTGCACGAACGTCCTTTTTCAGGCCTTCACCATAGCCACCATTCTGACTTGGCTTGCCAAATTCATCAATCACATGCTTTCGCATGGTATTCATTCCCATTCCGGAGCCATAGGATGGTTGTCCCATTCCTCCCCAATATTCGATATGATAGCCTCTGGCAAAGTCTAATTTTTTATTATCCAGCCACCAAGGAGTATACATGTGTAGACCGCCAACGCCATCTTCATTGTAACGATCTCGGTTAATTAGATTGGGCATAATCCCCATTCGATCTGCTCCAGTCGAGTCATGCAAATAGCGTCCAAGTGTTCCTGAACTAGCACCGATGCCGTCAGGAAAAGCTTTGGATTTTGAGTTCATCAAAATTCTTGAAGATTCACATGCTGATGCTCCAAGTACCACGACTCTGGATTTCAACTTGTATTCTTTCATATCTTCTTTATTCACAAAAGAAACTCCGGTAGCTTTTCCACTTTCGTCTGCGGTCACTTTCCGTACCATACTGTTGGTATAAAGATCTACTTTGCCTTTTTTCATTGCAGGATGCAAAAGGCAAGTTCCTGCCGAGAAATCGGCGTATGCCTGACAAGCTCGGTTACATTGTGCACAAAAAAAGCAAACACCTCGCTCGTTATTAATCGGCCGAGTCAGCATCGATAATCGAGATGGAATCATCGGGATACTAGATTTATCAGCTCCTTTTTTGATTAAAAGTTCATGCAGTCTAGGTTTTGGTGGCGGAAGGAAAAAACCATCCGGTTCGTTATAGATACCCTCTTTAGTACCAAAAACCCCAATTAGTTTATCCACTTTATCGTAATAGGGCTTGACATCTTCGTAGCCGATTGGCCAACTTTCACCCAAGCCATCCATGCCCCCTCTTTTGAAATCATTTGGACCAAAGCGTAGGGAGATTCTTCCCCAGTGGTTAGTTCGGCCACCGACCATTCTGGATCTAAACCAGTCGAATTCGGTTCCGTTTTTTCGGGTATATGGTTCTCCCTCGATATCCCAGCCACCGATCGCAGCATCGAAATCTCCAAAAGGACGAATTCGAGTACCCGCTCCTCTACGGATGGATTCCCAAGGCGGCCTTAACTGGGTCCGATCCTCTTCTTTGGCGGGATCAAAGTCACCTCCAGCTTCTATAACTGCTACGGTGAGCCCAGCTTCTGATAGTATTTTGGAGGCCATTCCGCCACCAGCTCCTGAGCCTACGATGATCACATCATAAGCTTCTCCTGAATCTTTTATTTGAAAGCCCATTAGATAAATTTTTTTAACAAGTTTTTAATATAGTGTAAAAAAATTGATCAAGAAAATAGAAGGGATGAACTGAGAAATGGAAACGTTAAGTGGTAAAAAAGACTCTTTGTGGGTTGGGAAATTAATTTCTATTTTAGTTGGCTTAGGATATATGGCCAAATAGTTTCCAAAACGATTTTGTGGCCCTGCTCTGTTGGATGGATTCCGTCAGGAAGATTCAGTTCAGGAATTCCACCCACATTTTCTAAAAGGAAAGGGATCAGTTTTACATTTTTTTCTTTTGCGACAGCTGGATAGATTTCTTTGAATTCGTTCGAATACTCCTGTCCCATATTTGGAGGGATCTGCATGCCTGCTAAAATGATTTTTGTCTCTGGGAATTTGGCTCTCACTTTATCAACCATCGCCAAAAGATTGCTTTTGGTTTCAGTTAAAGCAATTCCTCTCAATCCATCATTTCCGCCTAATTCTAAAACGAAAATATCAGGCTTATCTTCCAAAAACCAATCCAACCGACTCAGTCCGCCAGCAGTAGTCTCGCCGGAAAGCCCTCCATTGATCACCTTATAGTCAAGCCCCAGGCTGTCAATTCTCAGTTGCGTCAAACCAGCAAAAGCATCTTCCTGATCAATGCCATAGCCTGCTGTGAGACTGTTTCCGAAGAAAAGAATGATTTTTTGATCAGCCTGAACAGTGGAAGAATCAGTTATTTCGACCTGATTCTTAGTCAACTCCTTTTTTTCAGAATTGCAGGAAATCAAATAAAGGGAGCTGATGGATAAAAGAAGGATCAGTTTTTTAGAAGAAATCATATTGGTTGTACTTTTGGAATGAGTAATGTAAATATTGGGAAAAAGTTCAAGCTATCCTGTTTTTATGCTTCTTGAAGAGCCCTCAAATTGCAAATCAAAAAACAAATATTCCTGCCACTCCTCTAATTTCCTATTTAACATTCCCTTGAATTGCTGTTATTTATATGCTAAGTGTTCATTTTCGATCAATTAACAAAGGTCTATTCTACACGTTTCTACTGAAGTGTGTTAATACTTATAAAAATCAATGATAATACTTTCTATAAAAAATCTGAGTAAAACCTACCAGAGTGGTAGTCGAAAACTGACCGTTTTGGACGAGGTTAATTTTGATATTGAGGCTGGCGAAACTTTGGCGATTGTTGGGCCTTCCGGTTCTGGAAAGACTACCCTGCTGGGACTTGCCGCAGGGTTGGATTCTGGCTCTACCGGTTCGGTGAATCTGAACGGTAATGCCTTGGAAACCCTCTCAGAGGATCAGCGGGCAGCGGTAAGAAATCAAAATGTGGGATTTATTTTTCAAAATTTCCAACTACTCCCGACGCTCACAGCTCTGGAAAATGTGATGGTGCCACTGGAACTTAAAAGGCGTAAAGATGCCCGTCAAAAAGCACAAGAATTATTAAATAAAGTTGGTTTGGGAGATCGCGCCACACACTATCCTACCCAGCTTTCTGGCGGGGAGCAGCAACGAGTTTCGATCGCAAGAGCTTTTGCCAATGAGCCAAAAATACTTTTCGCAGATGAGCCCACTGGGAATTTGGATACCGAGACTGGCGAAATGATCGAGAAATTGATTTTTGATTTGAACAAAGAAGAGGGAACTACCCTCGTTTTAGTCACGCATGACTTGGAGCTGGCGGCCAAAACCCAGCGAATCATTCATATCAAAGGTGGTAAAATACAGGAGGACGCTCATGCCTGATTTTGGATGGATAATTAAGATGGCTTTTCGGGATTTCCGAAAAAACATTTCCCGTTTAATGCTTTTTGTTTCCTCGATTGTAGTAGGAATAGCCGCTTTGGTAGCGATCAGTTCCTTTGGTGAAAATCTCACCGCTGACATAGATAACCAAGCGCAAGAGCTTCTTGGGGCAGATTTGGTGTTGGAGAACAGTAAGCCAGTTGGAGATCAGCCTTTGGATAGTTTGGCTATCGACATGGCTTCGGAAGTCAATTTTGCTTCCATGGTAGCCTTTCCAAAAACAGGGGCCAGTCGATTGACTCAAGTACGAGCTTTAGAAGGTCCGTTCCCTTTTTACGGTTTTTTTGAGACTATTCCAGCTTCAGGGGATGCTGATTTTCGGGCTGGAGGTAAAAAAGCATTGGTAGAAAAAACCCTCATGGCGCAATTCAATGCGCAAGTCGGTGATGTAATCAAGGTCGGTGAAGTGGAGTTTGTAATTGCAGGTGAGCTTCAAAAAGTGCCAGGTCAAACTGGAATCACCGCTACTGTGGCACCTGCTGTGTACATTCCCCAGGCTTATCTGGAAGAAACCGGCTTGGTACAGTATGGCTCCCGAGTGAAATACAACCGCTATTTTCTTTTTGCGGACCAAACTGACGTGGAGGCACTGATCAAACCATTTGAGGACAGCTGGGAGATCGAGCGGATCGATGCCGATACGGTCGAAGACCGAAAGCGATCTACAGGTAGTTCCTTTGCCAATCTTTCAAATTTCTTGAGTTTGGTTGCCTTTATCGCCTTGCTTTTAGGATGCGTAGGGGTGGCGAGTGCAGTAAACGTATTTGTAAAAGAAAAGCTGGCATCCGTGGCAGTGCTTCGGTGTCTGGGAGTTTCTTCCAAAGGCGTACTCTTGATTTATCTGACCGAAATAGTAATCATGGGCTTGGCAGGAGCAATTTTGGGTTCCTTTCTCGGGACTTTATTACAATTCGTATTACCCGCGGTGTTTTCAGATTTTCTTCCTGTAGAGGTGTCCTTTGGTATTTCATGGTTATCAGTTGGTTTCGGGATTATCACTGGTCTTTTTGTCTCGGTGTTATTTGCACTTTTACCATTACTCAAAGTACGGAATGTGTCTCCCATGGCCACGCTCCGGCCGGAGACTGCAGATTCTACAATTCTTAAGGATCCCTTGCGCTGGGCCGTAATCGTGGGTATTCTGGCGTTTATCTGGGGATTTAGCTATTACCTTCTCAGCGATGTAAAGCTTGCTTTTGGCTTTACCGGCTTTGTGGTATTTGCTTTTGGAATTCTTTGGGGAGTTGCACAATTGATCATTTGGGCTGTTCGAAAGTTTTTACCGATTTCTTTTACCTATACTTTAAGACAATCTTTGGCCAATTTGTATCGTCCAAATAACCAGACGGTTTCGCTTATAGCTACTATTGGACTAGGGACGGCGATGATATCAACGCTTTACTTTCTTCAAAATCAATTGCTTCAGGAGGCTCGCTTTGCCGATAAAGAGGATCAGCCGAATATGCTGATGTTTGATATCCAAACTGCTCAATTGGAAGATGTGAAAGCGACTATCAAAGCTCAAGATCTTCCGATTATGCAAGAGGTAGCAATTGTCACGATGCTACTTGATGAAATTAATGGGATTGATAAAAAGGAAAATGAGGCCCTCGAGGATGAGGAGAATTATTCACGGTGGTTATATAATCGTGAGTTTCGGGTGACTTATCGGGATACATTAATTGATTCGGAGACCATTACGGCTGGAGAATTGGTTCCCGTTGGATCTCGAGGAGATAGTGTTTTCGTGTCTCTCGAAAAAGGTTTTGGAGAAGGGAATGGTCTAAAAATCGGAGATGAGATAGTTTTCAATGTTCAGGGAAGACCGATAAAAACTTATGTGGGAAGTTTTCGGGATGTGAAATTCAATCAGGTATCGACCAATTTCTTGGTGATCTTTCCTGCTGGCGTTTTGGAGCAAGCCCCAAAGTTCCATGTGCTAATCACCAAATCAAAAAATGACAGACAAGCCGCAGATGTGCAGATACAGATCGTCCGGGAGTTTCCAAATATTTCTATTATCAACCTTGGGACGATCGTAGAGACTCTCGAAGAAATCTTGGGGAAGATCAGTTTTGTAATTCAGTTTATGGCTTTTTTCAGTATTGCGACAGGTATTTTAGTATTGATCAGTTCCTTGATCATCAGTAAATACCAACGAATGCGAGAGAGTATTTTGCTTAGAACGCTCGGCGCAAGCTCGGCGATAGTGACTAAAATCAATACGCTTGAATACTTCTTTTTGGGAAGCTTAGCCTCCATGTCTGGGATTATTTTATCCTTTTTGGCAACTTGGCTACTCAGTGAGTTTGTGTTCAATATCCAATTCCGTGGAGCATGGCTAGAGGCCTTAATGCTTTATTTGGCAATTACCTTCTTAACGATTGTACTGGGTTGGATGAATGGTCGTAAGATTATCAATCAGCCTCCGATGGAAATCTTGAGGGGAAGTTAGAAATTCAGAACGCTGAAATGAGAAGTTTGAACTAACTGGAAGACCCGCAGGGATGTGGGTCTTTTTTTAGTAATGATGTCTGCACTGAGCGATTTCTAATGCTCCATCTTTAACTCGGTATACAAGCCGATGTTCTCGGTCAATTCGTCGAGACCAAGCGCCAGCTAGTTCATGTTTGAGAGGCTCTGGTTTTCCGATTCCTTCGAAAGGAGTTCGCTGACATTCTTTTATCAAGGCATTGATCTTCTTAAAGACCTTCTTATCCGTGGTATTCCAATAGAGGTAATCTTCCCAAGCTCGATTTGAAAAAACAATGTTCATAGACTTGAAGAGTTATTCTTCGGGTTCAATCAGCTCTCTTTTGGTTCCGCCGCCATTATCTAACTCTTTGATTGACTCCAAAAGACGCTCCGCATTTTTAGGGCTGCTCATTAAATAGTAAGTTTCCTGTAACCCTTCATAGTCAGATTTAGATAAGACTACTACGTCTTCTCCATTCGCTCGGGTGACATATAGTGCCTTTTGATCATTGACCACATCGTCGAGGTGAGATTTTAGGTTTTGACGGAAATTAGAATAAGTAGTGACGTCCATGGCTTTTATGTTTTCACAAAGATAAAGTGTTGTACAAAATATTGTACAAGTCCGGTGGTTTTTTATTGTGGGAAATATCTTTTTCTTTGGTTAATTTGGGTGGCTTTAAATTTTTTCAAACATTTAAATTCAACTCACTATGCAAGCTTATGTGAACTTTTTGGTGGAAGATATCGTGGCGGCACATCGCCCAGCCAATTATTTTTCAAAATCCAAGAAAAATACTGAAAAGGAAGATCTCGAAGAGGCTCTTCAGGAATCTGAAAAATTTGTTAGTCAAGAGCGAATGCCAGGCTTTGCAGGCTATTGTGGCTTGAAGCCGGGAAGCTTTCCTCCTAAAGAAAAACTTTCGGAAGAGCAATTGACTCAGGTGACCACAGCTTTTGTTGCGATGATGAATTCTTGGAATTTGGAAGTGGCATTTCCAGATGATCTCCCTCAGTTACGCCGATATGAATTGCTATTGGGAATTTTGGTTCGGCCTGTCATGATTTTCAAACATGGATATTATTGTTTTGATTTTTGTACGGGGAATCCTGATGGCTGTGAGTTAGGCGAATATTGTTCTTGCCTGAAGAGTGAATACTATAATCCCGAAGAATAGAAAAAAGGCTTGTTTGATAACTTCTCCAAAGTTTTGAACTTTGAAGAAGTTTAATTTAAAGCATATTGAGTTCCTGCCATTTCTATTATTCCACCTGAGAAATCAACCCTAGAAACTCGATTAATCCTACAGCCTCAATTTCTCCTCGCATCGGGAATCTGTCAGCACCAGAATAAACCACATATTTTTTGGTTGCACCTATGTCTTCACAAGCTCTGTGAAAACCTGAGCTAATCGTCGGCGCACTGGATTTTTTGATTTCGATTCCCCAGACTTCGGTTGATCCAAACTCAAGAACCAAGTCTATCTCTGCCTGATTACTTGATCGATAGTAGCTTGCTTTCCAGTTTGCAGGAAGGTCGTTTAGTATATTTTCCATCACAAATCCTTCCCAGCTTGCACCAACAGCTGGATGCCCCAGTAGCTGATCGAAGGAAGCGATGCTGAGCAAACTGTGCAATAATCCTGTATCTCGTATGTACACTTTTGGGGTTTTGACCAATCGCTTTTTCGTATTGCCAGACCAGGGTTGTACCTGTCGCACCATAAAGAAGTCCTGAAGAATATCGAGGTAAGTCCGGGCGGTGGTATGGCTAACTTCCAGGCTTTTGCCAATCTCGGTCAGTACGGCTTGCTGTCCGTGATAATGAGCCAGCATGGACCAAAAGCGTTTCATTCTTGTGGCAGGAATCTGAGGGCCAAAGAGCGGGATGTCCTTTTCAACGTAAGTGGAAATAAAGTCTCGTCGCCAGTTTTGGCTTTCAATTTCTGATTCTGCGAGATAGCTGTCCGGAAAACCACCACGAAACCAAAGCTTCTCCAAATTGAAGCCCAGAGGGTCGTTCAGGTTGAGTTCATTCGCAGAAAATGGATTGAGTTCCAAATACCGAATTCGCCCGGCAAGAGATTCAGAAGATTGTTGTAAAAGATCTCGTGAGGCTGAGCCTAAGAGAAGAAAATGACCAGCACGCTCTCCGTTTCGTTTGCGCAAATCGACTAGAGCCCGAATCACCGGGAATAATTCTGGTTTCCGTTGGACCTCGTCGATCACCAAAAGCTGATTTTCAAAGCGTCTCAAATAGCTTTCTGCATCATCGAGTTTCGCCAAATCAGAATTCAGCTCCAAATCCAAATAATGGATGGGCTTGTTCAGCGTAGTCTTTGCCAGATCCAATGCTAGTGTAGTTTTACCAACTTGCCTCGGGCCAAGAATGACCACTACGGGCATGTTTTTCAAACTGTCGATCAGCTTGCCTTCTAATATCCTTGTGATCATATTTCTGTCTTTAGACTTTCAAATTACATAAAATTAATACAAAAACCATGCAATCTGAAAGTTAAACTTTCAGATTGCATGGTTTGGCCCTTCATTTGGGTTGATTGTAAAGTAGGTGCTTGTTAATGGATTTTAGGAAAATTCAACAAAGGAGATTAAAAAAGTCATCCGAAATCCACAGGATTTCTTTAAAGCACAATAGATAAATCTGATTTCTTTCTATTTTTCTAAAGTCAAAAAAAGGTTTCCCATTTTCGAAAATGGACTTATTTACTCAATTTATTTATGCCAGAATTTGATTTTATCGCTTATATCAACAGCGTCTCGAGAGAGCAGTTGGTTACATTGGTTTTGAAGTTTGCTCCTGACTCCTACCGAGAGCAAATGAGGAATCTTAATTTGGATGCTGAGAATGCTAAAAAGACTTTTGAAAAAATCACCCGCCAGATCGAGCAACTCTTTGAGGATGAGGAGTTGCTTAATGAGCCAGCGGACTTTGAGGCCTCCATTGTGGAATACGGAGAAAAACTCTCGGCTTTCTGGGCAAGGTTTCCAGAAGAAACAGGTGATATTTTTCTTCATTGTCTCAAAAGAATAGACGATATCGAAGAAGAGGGACTTCTTTATAACCATTACCGCGATCGGTCATACGATGGTGATAGTTTTTTGGAAATCATCCAACGTTATGCAGCTAGTCTTCCTTTTCAGGAAAAAACTCAATTTGTCCTGAAATTAGAGAGACTACTGGAGTCTTTTAGTCATTCCTCTTTCTACTCCTATGAAAGTGGTCTCAATATAATTTTTAGTGATGTAGAAATTCCCGCGCTGAAATCTCTTTTTATGGAGCGGGTAGCAAAGAATGATACGCCTTACCAACATTTTTATTACCGATTTCTAAGCGATGCGCTTGACGATGAAGAAAAAGAATATGTGCTGAGTCGTATTTATCATATGGACAAGAGCTTGAGCTTGGAATTGGTGGACACGCTCGTGCAGCTTCAAAAACCACTGGAAGCGATCCGGTTTTTGGAAGAGTTGAGACGAGCCAATCCGGATTCGAGAACCTTCTCGGAATCTTTATTCATTCGATTGATCGAACTGAAAGCTGCGGGAGGCTCTACAATCAAGGCGGATCTTTACTCTGGAATCAAAACGTATGGGACACATACCCTTCTTTCAAAAGCCATTCAGCTGATACCAGAGCACAAACCTGAATTAGAGTTAATTTTAGAATCTGTCAGTCATTATTACTATTTGAAATACTTGATCGGAATCAACCGTATCGATGAAGCCCACAAACTGGTGATCGATAGCAAAAAGCTGGATGAACATTCGATCCATCAGTTTTTTACCGCTTATTTCAAAGACTACCCCGAAGATGCATCTCGGTATTTTAGTCAATTGATTGACAGGGAGTTGGATTACACGGGTGATCGTCACTATGAGTCTATTATAGATTCCTTGCAATACCTTCTAAAAGTGGATCCCACAAAGGCGGCACAAATTGTAGTCATGATCAGAACTGATTATAAGCGAAGGAGAAATCTGATAGCGATGTTGGATAATTTGAAATCACATACTTTTTAGATGAATAGAATTGCAAGAAGATTACTTTGCTTGTTCCAAAAACGATATCAAGCTATCCTAAAAGCACCAACCCATACGTTTAGCAATCTTTATCAATTATGGAGATAAAGTATAAGGAGATTATCAACCTCCTGAAGAAATCACTCTGGCTTTTTCAAATTAAATTTCTAATTTGAAATTACTTTAAATCTTTTTCATGACCCCTAGTTCCAACCAAAATCCTGAGCAAATCGCAAGAGATCTAATTGACAAATAATTCGAGCAGGTTGGATGGTTGGTTCAATCAAAAAACCTGATCAATCTCTCAGCTGGTAAGGGTGTTGCAATACGTGAATACCAGACTTCTTCAGGTCCTGCAGATTATGTTCTGTTTGTGGATTGCAGGCCTGCCAAAGATCCTTTGCTACTAACTATTACAAGAAAATCCCTAAGACAGTAATTATGGTGACACTTGGTAATGCCAGTTATAGCGCGTTTCTTCTGAACATCAAAAAGCCTAGGGATAAAATGAGAATGCTAAGTTTTTTTAAAATACGTACAAAGGATATTCGTACGCAGTTTGATCTATTTTCAGTTGGTGTAAGAAATTCTTCTGGAAGCTTTCCTCATTAGAATATTAATCAAATCTTCTGTTGAAGATCCCATAGACCCAGAAATTGCTTTATTATAATTTGCAATTTGAAGACCATCTTCAGCATCATAGATTGACATATTTAATACAGCTTTATTTGTACTGCCGTAAAAACCTGATAGTAGTCCTAAAGCTAAAGAGGCTCCCTCTGACATCGGTTTATTTGTTTCAAAAGACCCCATTATTATAGCGTCAACCTCAAGCATATCTGCTAATTCATCCGGGGTATAGTCATTAAAGTTTTCAAATGTCACACCCATCTTTCTCAATTTCGCATTAGTTGTCAATGGGTCAAGGAAACTAACATTTAAATTCCCATTCTTTTCTCTTTTTAAAAACCAAGAATGCATGGCACTTTGAATGCTTAACCCTTCATCTTCTTCTAATTTGGAAATTTGTTCATTTGACATCGACTTCATGTCTTTTGGTCTTAATGTTATCGATGTCTTAAAAGGTAAAATTGCTACCATTCCATGGCTGGCAATATATTGATCAATCTTTGGATGTTCATATAGGTGAGTTTGAGCTATCCCAAAAGAGCTAATTAAAAACATAGAAATGGCTAGAAAACAAATTTTCATAATTGATTTTATCTAGTTGAACTTTTTTTTGACTCTATTTTATTCTTCGAATAATGGAGGTGAATCTAATTCTTTACTTGTAGATTAGTTTCGCAAATAACTAAAGAAAAATATAAAAAATATACTCTGTACAGGGTAAATTTAAGATTTTAGGTTTTCTTATCTTTCTCAATATTCCAACTCACATGAAATCCTGTTCCTAATTTTACTACTTTTTCTCAGCATTTCATTTTTTGGATTTGAAAATCCATTTACTGAAGCGTTGAGAATAATTTAATCAAACCCATCCAAACAAATTTACAACGGATGGTGCACAGCCAGAGTTGGGTTACTATAATGCCAAAACCTATACCCGAGCTACTTATTCTTTGGATGTGAAAGTGGAAAACAATCAGGTAACAGCTATTGGTTTTTGGAAACGGGGGATCTTTTTACTCAGGGCATAATAATTCCGGTCACACCTAATTACGGAGGCAGTCTGTAAATGGAAAAAGTCTACTAAGGTCAGATCGTTGCAGCAACTACCAAAGTCACAGTTGCTGACAGTGATGGCACAAGAACTTATGATATTCGAATAGAATAAAAGCCCTACTTCAAAAAGCTTAAATGATTAATTCCGTGCCTTAAAATAATCAGACTTCTTCAGGTCCTGCATATTATGTTCTGTTTGTGGATCGTAAGCTCTTGGGGATAATTAAAACACGTTAGAATTTGAATGCATATAAATTTTCAAAGGCTCAGATAAAAATTGATGAACTGATTGAACCAGGGAATATCAAGGATGCTGAACAATGTCTTATTCAATTAGAGGAAAAATTAGCTCAGGATAATTCTCAGGAGGAGTTAAATAGCTTGAAGCATATTGGACGAAAATTGGAGAGATCAAAAAAAATACACCAAACATTTCTGCTCCCGAACAAGCAGATAACGAGCTTCTATCTATTATGGTAAAAGGTCTAAAGGTTCAAAATGAAACACTTAAAAGTATTGAGGGATATTTAAAGTTTTTCTTTTGGCTAGCAGTGAGTGGGTTGATTCTAATGGGCATTTCTTTGTTGCTATGAGCTTCAATAGAAGTAATTTGAATCACTTCAAGAGGGCGTTTTGTGTGCCTAGATCCAGAGTTTTCGACATCCGCTTTGCTTCATCGGGATAAATTTCTTCCTCGACTTTAAACTAAAAAAAACTCCTTCTATTGGAGAAGGAGCTTAGTCAATGTACCCAGAGCCGGAGTCGAACCGGCACGCCTTGCGGCATTGGTGTTTGAGACCAACGCGTCTACCGATTCCGCCACCTGGGCATTAAAATTTAAACACTTAAGCAAATGGTCGGTATCCAACATGCTTGTTTCTTTTGACAAGTCTTTCTATTCGATTGACTCGGTTCCCTTCCTTTCGGAATAGGCTGCAAATATGAAAACAATTTCTTTTTCCTACAACCTCAGGGCTTCACTTCCTGTAACTTTTTTGAGCTGAACGCCACAGGCTTTGCTGCGAACAACACTTTTGTAAAGCTCCAGACTGTTTTAAAAAGCTCAGAATCACGGTATTGATTTAGGGCTTCTTCAGTTTCCCAATGGCTGTAAGTCAGGAAAATATTTTTATCATGCTCATCTTCCCAGAGCTCTAAATGATGACAACCAGGGGAATTTCGAATAGCCAATTTATTTTCCTCGAAGTTTCTAAGGAAATCTGCTCTGACTCCCGATTTAAAAGTCATACGAACGATCCGAACTAGCATTATGCCTCGAAATTAATTTGGATCATGCTATCATATTTCAAACCCAAAAGCCCACCTCCATCACCGTGGTAAATACCAATCTCCAATAGATCGAGGCTGTTGAAGAAAGCGAAGCAATCTCCTGGTTCTACCTGATCGTATCCTTTTTGAAGCTTAGTCAACGATTCTCTTCCGAATTCTACCGTGAACTTTCCTGGGTTAAGGGTATCGAAAATATCTTTTCTAATATTTGTAATCAGATTTCCATAGCAATCGACACGGAGGACGTGACCCACGATTTTCTCGCGAGTGGCTTTTGGGTGCCGAGGCATGAGTTTTCTGAAGTTGGTCAGTGGGCCTCCAAAATCATGGATTGCAGCACCACTGGCTACTTTTCCGGCAATCGGAGCCAGAATATCTTTTGCAGGGAAAGTACTATCCTTTAGGTGGATATCTGCGAACTGAACCATTATCCCAGGATCTTGATCTGCCAAAAGGCTGAGGATTCCATTGTTTGGGCCGATGAAAATGTGCTCTTCTAATTTAATTCCAATAAATCCGTGAGTAATACTCCCGGTTGTATTCAAGGCGACTAAATGAACAGTTCCTTTGGGAAAATCTCGAAAAGTTGAGCGCAGGAGAAATGCAGCATGCGCAATGTCAAACGGTTCAATGTTATGCGCTAAATCAATAATGTTAAGCTGGGGGTTAATGGCCAAGATTTTGGCTTTCACTGCAGGTACGTAGTAATCTTTATCCCCAAAATCTGAGAGGAAGGTCACAATTGCCATATAAGCAAGTATATTAAAATTTTGTACTTTTGTTTAAGAGGGATTTGAACAAAAATAGAAATTTTAATCTTTAGCCTTCAAAGAAAATTTAATCAATATACTAGCTTGGTCGAAAAAGTAATCACTTTAGAAAACGTTCCGCTGGCAGAGTTTTTAGGTCAAGCCAATGAGAATATACGGCAAATTTCAGCCGCTTTCCCACAAAGTAAAATTATTTCAAGAGGTAATGAAATCCGAATTCAAGGTGCTGCGCCTGAGATTTTACGGATTAATAATATCCTAAATCTACTTTTAGAGCATATTGATCGCTTCGGACATTTGACTCCAGAAAATGTAAAAGACTATTTGGATGTGGAAGGCATCCCCTTTGAAGAAGCCAATCGTGATCAAGTCATTGTCTTTGGAAATAAAGGCCTTGCCATCAAACCTAAGTCTGCGAATCAACGGAAGTTGGTCGAATCGGCCATGAAAAATGATTTGGTTTTTGCACTCGGGCCGGCAGGTACGGGTAAGACATACATCGCGGTAGCCTTAGCCGTAAGAGCTTTGAAAAATAAAGAGGTCAAACGAATCATCATCACCAGACCAGCTGTGGAGGCTGGAGAAAATCTTGGTTTTCTTCCTGGAGATCTCCAAGAGAAATTAGATCCATATCTAAGACCTATCTATGATGCCCTTCAGGATATGGTTCCCGCGGAAAAATTAAAATACTATCAAGAAACACGAGTAATAGAAATCGCCCCTCTGGCATATATGCGTGGTCGTACGCTGCACGATGCTTTCGTGCTCCTAGACGAAGCGCAGAATACGACTAGCGAGCAAATTAAAATGTTCCTGACTCGAATGGGGCCTAACTCACGTGTGATTATCACTGGAGATCAAACACAAGTAGACCTTCCTATTCGTCAGAAATCTGGTCTGTCAGAGGCTTTGAAAATTCTAGACGGAGTCAAAGGAATCGGGGTAGTCAGTCTAAGTGGTAAAGATGTGATTCGGCACAAATTAGTCAAGTCAATTATTGAAGCGTATGAAAATGATCATGCTGCCAAAGAACTGGAAAGAAATGAAGCTTCAAGTAGAAAAAATAGCTGATCAATCAGATTTAGATGCTGCTTTAGAAATTCGAAAACAAGTTTTTGTAATCGAGCAAGAAGTAGATCCGACCAAGGAATATGATGAGTTTGAGCAGTCATCTGTTCATTTTCTTGCTCGAATAGATGGGATTCCAGTCGGCACAGCTCGGTGGAGATTTACCTCAAATGGAGTAAAATCAGAAAGGTTTGCAGTCTTGAAAGAAGCTAGAGGAAAAGGAGTAGGCCAGGCATTGGTAAAAGCTGTATTGGATGACATCCAAGCTGATCCTTTATCCAAAAACAAAACAAAATATCTTCACTCCCAACTGGCAGCAGTACCTTTATATGCAAAATTCGGATTTAAAAAAGTAGGTGATATTTTTGAAGAATGTCACATCTTGCATTATAAGATGGAGCTCATCTAATTTTTATCAATTAGAATATGAATGTACGCTACTTTGCCAGTAAGGGCATTTAGCATTTAACAAATGAGGTTTAAAGCTGAGTTTGGCGCACATCGGTCATCGGACACCTGTCACCCGTCTAGTAAAGCAAAGGAAATAAGGTTACTGGCAGAATTCCGTATAACCATAATTAGAAAACCATATAGTTATGAAAAAAATATTATTTTCTATTTCACTCATCTTAATGATCACTTCTACTGCCTTTAGCCAAGATATCATTTCAAGTAGTGGTAACAGTAGAGGGGATTTTTCAAATGAAGTAAAAGTCAATTTTATGAATCTGATTGCTTTGGCCTCGATCGAAATTGGGTATGAAAAATTCTTGAGTGAAGACCATTCCCTAGACTTACAGCTTCATATTAATGATAGATTTGGGTTTAATTCTCAAAGTAAAGGCAAAAATTATAAAACTAATTCAGTTCAAGCTTCCATGAATTTCTATTTAGGGAATGAAGGAGATGCTAGATTTTATATTTATCCACTTGCCAAACTTCGATTTGGAGATTTCGAAGAAAAAATAGGTGAGGATGTAATTATCACTTCTATGAATGCCTTTATTCTTGGCGCAGGAGGGGGATATAAATGGGAGTTTTCGAATTTTGCATTTGGTCCATATGCTAGTATTGCCCGTGGATTCAGTAGCGAAGTTTCTGATCGATTTGCTGCTGTTGAAGTCAATGGAGGATTTAGCCTAGGCTATCGATTCTAAGAAATAAAAAAAAATACTTAAGCCTCATCATTGAGGCTTTTTTTATGACCTAAAAACTGTAAATTAAATTTTTAATTTTTGGTTATGCGGTTCTCGGATTATCCTTTTTTGAAATACTTACCCCTACTGATTGGAGGAATTCTTTTAGCTGGTTCCTTTGAATTCTTTAGAATCAAGACTATTGCTATAATTGTCCTAATCTTAGTGTTGAGCTATTTCTTGCTCATTAACCTAAAAACGAATCAGACTAGACTTCAGGTTCTTTCTCTGATTGGCTACCTTTTGATTTTTTCTTTTGGGATTTTACTCAGTAGGTATCAAGAAGGACAAGCGGCACTTTTATCGTTGGATGAACCTTTTGAAAGCTATTTGGCTGAAGTGCGTCAGTTTGACCTTCAGAAGCCTAATTCTTTTGAGAATCTTCTTGAAATTAAAGCCATCAAAAGAGATTCGGAATGGAAAGCGGCAAGCGGTCTGGTGATCATATATCACCAAGCACCGGAACCGCTGCTTCCCGGTCAAGTCATAAGAGTGAGTAAGGCTCCTGAACGGGTTGGAGCTCCAAAAAACCCTCATGAGTTTGATTATCGCGCTTTTTTAGCTAGAAAGGGTATTTGCTTCAGACAGTTTATTGGTAAAGATTTTCAGGTTCTGGAAAAAGTAGGGGAGTCAAGTCTCGAGTTTTTTCTAGTCAACTTTAGAAATCATTTGGCAACGCGATTAGGAGATCAGATTCCTGATCCTCAATCAGAACAGATCGCCCTAGCGCTCCTGCTCGGGCAAAAGCAATCGCTGGACCGCGATCTTCGGGAAGGCTACGTGCAGGCAGGAGTGATGCATATTCTAGCGGTGTCTGGCTTGCATGTGGGAATTATTTATGCGCTGTTTCTGAGTTTGTTGAAGCCACTTAGACTTTCTAAAAAATGGTCGAGGATCTATCTTCTGTTTGTGGTTCTGTTGATTTGGGTCTATGCGCTAGTGACGGGCCTTTCGCCCTCTGTAGTTCGGGCAGCGACCATGTTTAGCTTACTTTCCTTAGGTCAATTGCGTGAGCGAAAGCCTTCCATTTTCAATATTTTGGCTTTTTCAGCGATGTTGATGATTGCAGTAAATCCGGAGGTGATCAAAGAAGTTGGCTTTCAGCTTTCGTACTTGGCTGTGGCAGGCATAGTCTTGATTCAACCCCTTATCCTCAATTGGTGGCTACCAAGAAATCGAATTTTAGAATACTTCTGGCAACTTACCGCTGTCAGCCTTGCCGCCCAACTTGCGACTTTCCCTCTTTCAGTTTATTATTTCCATCTCTTTCCGACCTATTTCCTTTTGGGAAATCTGTTGATTATTCCTTTAGCATTTTTGATTATGCAGGCTGGAGTGCCCTTAGTACTTTTTGGCTGGATTCCATTTTTTGGGGAGGGATTAGGATGGCTTTTGAGCAAGCTGATCTGGTTTCAAAATCAACTTATTCAATTGCTCCAAGTTTTGCCTTGGGGAAAAATAGATCGATTAACTATTAGTCCATTGAGCATGATTCTTTTTTGGATGGCTTTACTAGTCTGGTCCGCTTGGGAAACTGGAAATCGAAAACAATTGATTTACCTGTCATTTACAGTGTTTTCAATTTGGTCAGGCCTTAGGTTTTTTGAAGTTCTAAATCGACCTGCTCAAGAATTGGTAATCTATCAGGGAAAAAAAGGTCAGGTTTTTGATTTTAGTTTTGAAAAGAAATTGTTTGCTTGGAATCAAGGGGTCGATCAGGAGGAGCTAAGCTTTGTGGTGGATCCGAATCGAATCTCAAACCAACTGCCACAGATTCCGGATACAATGATCGGAATACTTGATACAGCTAGTATTATCCAGCTTTTCCCTTTGAATGTCAGCTATAACCAAAAGACCTCAGAAATTTATTTTCCCCTACAAAAGCCAAAAGATGTAGCCATTTGGTCAGAAGGGGAATGGAAATCAAGTAGTAAGAGAGATACCTTGAAATTGGGAGCTGCTGCTTTTCGAATACTTTTCTAGCTCGCTTTTTGGCATTGCCTTATTTGCACCTAACTTGATTCAAAAAAGAACATCTCCATGAATAGCGTAGTCCTCAGCCATGTTTCAGATCGAATCGGATACATTAAACTAAATAATCCTGAAAAGCGGAATGCGATGAGCCCTGTATTAATTTCAGGTTTAAAGGAGGCTTTTCTATCAATGGAATCGAATGAGGATGTGAAAGTTGTGCTCTTGAGTGCTTCTGGAAAAGCCTTCTGTGCTGGAGCGGATTTAGCCTACTTACAGCAGATGCAGGAATTTACCTACGAACAAAATCTGGCAGATAGCCGAAGATTGAAGGAGCTTTTTGAGTTGATTTATAATTTCCCTAAAGTGGTCATTGCGGCTGTTCAGGGTCATGCCTTGGCCGGAGGATGCGGTTTGGTGACTGTTTGTGATTTTGCTTTTTCAGCGCCAGAAGCACTTTTCGGCTACACCGAAGTGGCTATCGGGTTTGTACCTGCGCTTGTGTCTGTATTCCTTTTGGAGCAGATCGGTGGAGCCAAAACACAAGAATTACTACTTTCTGGCGGGCTAATCACCTCTTCCAAAGCAGCGGAGTTGGGTTTGATTACAGAAGTGATTCCGACCGAAGAGTTGGAGAAAACTGCATTTAACTTTGCTCAAAAGCTTATCGTAAAAAATTCCAGCTCTTCGATGACAGAAACCAAAATGCTTCTTCGCGAACTCACTAAAGAAGCTAGAACGAAGGCCTTAGATTTTGCTGCCGAATTGAATGCAAAAGTAAGAGCGAATCCAGATTGTAAGCAAGGAATTTCAGCTTTCCTTTCCAAATCAAAACCTGTTTGGTAAATGACTGATCGGGCAAAATCGATTCTTCAGGAAGTTTTTGGCTATTCGGATTTTCGTCCGGTCCAGGATCAGATTATCACCTCGGTTTTAGAGGGGAAGGATACGCTCGCCCTATTGCCAACTGGTGGAGGAAAGTCACTCTGTTTTCAGCTGCCAGCTTTGGTTTTGGATGGGATTTGTTTGGTCGTAAGCCCTTTGATTGCCTTGATGAAAGATCAAGTCGATGGCTTAAAGGCTAAAGGAATCAAAGCTTCGGCGATCTATTCTGGAATGAGCTCACGTGAGATTGATCGGATTCTGGATAATTGCATTTATGGGGATTATAAATTTTTGTATGTGTCTCCAGAGCGGCTGAAGTCGGATCTTTTCATTGCTCGATTCAAGCAGATGAATATTAACTTGATTGCTGTGGATGAGGCGCATTGTATCTCGCAATGGGGTTACGATTTCCGACCCTCTTACTTGGAGATTGCAGCGATTAAGCCATTTCATCCCACGATTCCAATTTTGGCATTGACTGCATCAGCCACGCCTCAAGTCTGTACGGATATTATGGCTCGCTTGGAAATGAAGAAGCCTGCATTTTTCCAAAAAAGCTTTGCGCGAGAAAATCTAAGCTACAGTGTGAGACTGATTGAAAATAAGCTTGAAAAAGGACTAGAAGTGTTGAAGCGGGTTCCTGGATCTGCGATTTGGTACGTCAGAAATCGGCAAGCCACTCACCAGATTGCGAAATCTTTGCATCAGCTAGGAATCTCTTCAGCTGCTTATCATGCAGGACTTTCCATGCCGGATCGGAGCCAAAAGCAAGAAGCTTGGAAATCGAATCAGGTACGCGTCATGGTTAGCACCAATGCTTTTGGAATGGGAATCGACAAGCCTGACGTTCGGGTAGTGATTCACAGCGATTTGCCTGAGAATTTGGAAAATTATTATCAGGAGGCAGGAAGAGCAGGTCGAGATGGGCAAAAAGCCTATGCGGTTTTGCTATCCAACGAGCAAGATTTTGAGCAAGTACTAGAGCGAGCAGCATTGGTCTATCCTCCGATTGATTTTGTCCGAAAGGTCTACCAATGTCTTGCTAACTATTTCCGAATCGCCGTGGGAAGCAACATGCTGAGCAGCTTTGATTTTGAATGGAATGAATTTGCTCAAACCTATAAACTAGGTGTTTTGGAAACCTTTTATGCGCTTAAGGTTTTGGAAGAAGGGGGTTTTATTGGATTAAATGAAAGCTATTACTCACCTTCTAAAATTCATTTCACCATCAATCCAGCGCGTCTCTATGAGATTCAAATTGCTTACGTGAGACTGGATCCAATCGTGAAAATGATCATGCGGACTTATGGTGGAAATGTCTTTTCGGAATACATCTCGATCAATGAATCCAAACTTTCCAAGTCCTTGAATTTAATAGAATCAGAGCTGATCAAGGGGCTAAAGCACTTGGAACAACTCGAAGTGATGGTCTATGATAAGCGAAAGGATAAGCCCCAAATCACATTTATGACGCCGAGATACGATGCGGCTACGCTACCATTGGATTTTGCCCGAATCAAAATTCGAAGAGAGCTAACCTTAGAAAAAGCTACTCAAATGGTGGGATACGCCCATCAAGATCAAATCTGCAGAACTCAGTTCATTCAGGAATATTTTGGGGAACAGTCTGATCAAGTCTGTGGGGTGTGTGATCTGTGCATCAGTCAGCGTAAATCAAAAGTACCGGAAAGCTCCGAAGCAAGTCTTAAAACCCGGATTATGGAAACTTTAACCCATTCTAGTGAGTTATCAGAGCGTGAGTTATTTGACCAACTCCGACTTCCCGCATCAGAAAAAAATCTTCAAGTTCTCCGAAACCTTGTCGACCACGGGCAAGTCATTCAATCGGTCACTGCCAAATACAGCAAAACTAGTTATGGGTAATTTTTTTGATGATTTGTATTCCAGTCTTTTCCAATCGAGTGAAAAGGTACCCTTGAATCATAAGGAAAACTTTGTTTATAAATTTTCCGAATTACAAGAAGCTAAGGACTGGTCAAATGGGGTGGAGGGTGAAGCCATTATGGCAAAAATCTCTAAGAATTATGCCTTCAAGAAACTTCAATTGGAAGAAATGCCGAGGGTGCATATTCTCGATTCGAAGTATGCGAGAGGTTTTGCGATTACCTATGAGGAGGTTTTTACTCCTCAAACTTTTTCTAATCTTTTCTTGGCTTTTGCCCAGCGAGTTTTAGCTTTAGGGTATCAGCAGGTTAGTTTGGATAGGAAGTTGGAGGAAATAAACGACCAAGTCCGGTCTACTGAAAAATTTTATTTTAAGCCTCCTTTACAATTGCCAGTAGAGGATCAGCTGATTTCCCAGCTTTATGGGAATGTGGCAATCGAGAAAATAACCCTGAATAATCAACCAAATTACCTAAAGGTTTTGGCTACATTTTATTCTGATAGACTCTATCAGGACCCAATGCCTTTTGAGGAATTAGTAAACCAATTATTTGAAAACAAGATCGATGGACAGGATTAAATTTAGTGAGCAGCTCAAAAAGTATCGTACGCCATATGAAGAGGAATCAAGTTTCATTGCAGACTTCATCAAACTTACCACAGATCCTTTAGCCTATGACAGAGAACGCTTAGCTGGGCATTTTACCGCCTCAGCTTGGATTGTAAATCGTAAGCGAACGCATACGCTATTGACACTACACCGTAAATTAGGACGTTGGTTGCAGTTGGGAGGACATGCTGATGGGAATGAGGACTTGATAGAAGTAGCCATGAAAGAAGCTCAGGAAGAAAGTGGGCTGGAAAGTCTGGAGTTTGTTGATGAGACTATTTTTGATCTTGATAAGCACATTATTCCGGAACGACCTCATGTCCCTGAGCATTTTCATTACGATGTGCGCTATATTCTTGAAGCGGATCTAACTGAAGAGTTGATCAAAAGTAATGAAAGTATTTCCCTTGCATGGGTGGCTTTTGACTCTGTTCAAGATGTGATTGGGTACAATCCCTCGATCCTCCGAATGCTTGAGAAAACTAGTAAATCTGAAATTCTACTTTAATTTCTATTGCCTTGATTACCAAACCTGATCCACAGCAACTCCTCGAGACTTTTGATTTTTCTATTCCGATTCAGGTCCGGTTTTCTGATATCGATGGCTATCTCCATGTGAATAATGGGGTTTATTTCAGCTACTTTGAACATGCCAGAGCTTCTTATTTACATGATTTATTTGACTGGAATGTCATGGAAATTGGAACTGTAGTCGGTCGGGTAGCGATCGATTATTTCAAACCAATTCATCTAGGAGATGAGGTCAGGGGTTTGGTTAAATGCTCCAGGTTGGGCAATGCTTCTTTTGATATCGAGCAATACCTGATTGGTGAAACTAGCGAAGGAACTTTGGTCACCTTTGCACGTTGCAGCTGTGTGATGGTTTCGGTGGATCGCCATTCCATGAAGCCAACTCCTATTCCGGCCGAATTCCGTGAGAAACTTTCAGCTAAGTCGGATTAAAAAAGCCTGATTGATTACATTTGCACAAATTTCTAATTGTGAAAAAATTACTTCCGCTAGGATTGATCCTAGCCTTATTTGTGAATTGTGCGCCCTCAGAAGAGGAATTGATGATAGCCGGAATGGCAAAGATGGATACTCAATCCTGGAATGAGGCGATTGAATACTTCGATCGGCTTTTGGAGGAAAATCCGACAAATAATCAGGCACTTAACGCGAAAGGTGTTGCGTTTTTTCAGTTGGAAGAATTCCAAAAAGCAATTCCTGTATTCACTAATGCGATTGAATCAGACTCTAGCTCCTACAAGCCTTGGTTTAATCGGGGAAACTCTAACCTAGAACTAGGGAACTTCAAAGAAGCGGTCGGAGATTTCAATATGGCTAATGGCTTGGATCCCGCCCAAACTGATATTTATTACAATCGAGGGTTGGCACTTTTAGGGCTAGAGGAATATGAAGATGCGATTTTTGATTTTGATGCAGCACTTCAGGTTAATCCAAATCAAGCTTTGGTTTTCTTCAACAGAGGAAAAGCCCAATTGGGCAATAACGATCCAGCAGGAGCGCTGGAGTCATTGACAAATGCTGTGAATTTGGATGCGAAAAATGCAGCAGCATACTACCTACTTGGAGTGACCCGAATGAGTGCATTGGGACAAAAAGAAGAAGGCTGTGCTGATTTGAAAATGGCACTTGCATTAGGTTTTGCTGAGGCAAAAACTTGGATAGACGATTTCTGTAAGTAGACAAGTGGCGATTTCAAAGGATCTTATTTTAGCTAAAATGCTCCTAGAAAAGGGGCAGTTAGTTGCCATCCCTACCGAAACGGTTTATGGACTGGCAGGAAATGCACTTGACCCCCTGGCAGTTGCTGCTATCTTCGAGACCAAGAATCGTCCAAGTTTTGACCCACTGATCATTCATGTAGCTTCGATCGATGAGATATCAACCTATTGTTCGGAATTTCCAGAACCACTTCGAAAGCTCGCGTCGGCATTTTGGCCAGGTCCTTTGACGTTATTACTTCACAAGACTTCACAAATCCCAGACTTAGTTACTTCCGGTTTAGACAGAGTTGCGATTCGGGTACCAAATCATCCGCAGACTTTAGAATTGCTTCGATCGCTGGATTTTCCCTTGGCAGCACCGAGTGCAAACCCTTTTGGCTATATCAGTCCTACCACTCCCGAGCATGTTAATGCTCAGTTAGGGCAATTCATCCCGATGATTTTGGATGGAGGACCTTGTAAAGTAGGATTGGAAAGCACGATCGTTGGGATGATAGGAGACGATGTTGTTGTTTATCGGTTGGGAGGATTGGAAATTGATGCCATTGAATCGATCGTGGGAAAAGTAAAATTGCAGGATCACAGCTCCTCAAATCCGCAAGCCCCCGGGCTTTTGGAAAGTCACTATGCGCCGGCCAAGCCTTTTGTTTTAGGTGATTTAACTAAATTGATCCCGCATTACGCCAGTCAGGGAAAATCTTTTGGAGTGCTATCTTTTCAGAATTTTTCCGAAGAAGTAGCGCTTGAAAAGCAAATCATACTTAGCCAAAACGGTAATTTGAAAGAAGCTGCGGCTAATCTTTTCGCAGCGATGCGAAGTTTGGATGTCATGAACATTGAGTTTATTTTGGCAGAATTGGCACCGGATAATGACTTAGGCAAAGCCATAAATGATCGCTTGAAAAGAGCTTCAGCAAAAAGAGTATAGAGGCTGAAGATTGGAGAATAAAAGCCGAAAACTGATGCTCTGCACGGTCTATTATTAACGATGAATCATTCATTCGTCGAACGAAGCAGAGGCGGTAAAAAAATCAATTTGGCTACGGCTATCCTTGCTGGAAAGCTTATTTTAAAATAAATAGATCAAGCCAAAAAAAGGTTTTTGTCTCAATCTTTGATAAATTCACATCAATATTTTTATAATAAC
>JBLGAM010000003.1:0-68299 GCA_047612305.1 Planctomycetota bacterium
CCTAAAACAATAGGTTTAATTTGGATAATTGAACTTTCTCCAAATTAAATTTTTTTTCGTTTTTATTTCAATTCTTATTGAATAAAACTAATTTTATTTATTGTTTCAAACTGAATAATTAGAAATTCTATTGCTCTGCTGCTTAGGCGTTTGGGAAATGGAGTTAGGGGAAGAACGTCGACACTTCATTGCCGATAGGTATCAGCAGTAATCTCGAAGCTAGATCTAAAGATTTTGCTCTTCGAGTCCCGATAGTCGGGAGGAATCTCCCATGGGTAATAATAATCGCAGTGTGAAACTTTTTAGTCATGCGCGATTTCATCTCACAAAATTACCTTATGAAGCCTTTCTCTATTCAAAAACAAAAAAACTATTCAAATAACCCAATCAAACCCTTAAATTAAGGGTATAAACTACAGATCACTATGAAATACTTTTCTAAGGCCATGATCGGTCTAGACCTGACTGAAATGGATGACATTCTTATTGAAAAGACCATCGTCTTTTTAAAATTTTTAGGAATCGAAAAATGTTATTTCGTCCATGTGGCAAAAGACCTCGCTATTCCGCAAGAAATTCTTGATAAGCATCCAGAGCTTTTAGCGCCAAGCGACGAATCGATTGAGGAAAGGATTGCTGATAAATTGAAGCATTTCGACTTCCCTTCAACTATAGAAATTGAAATATTTGCTGAAGAAGGAGAGGATCAGATGGAAATTTTTCTGCGCTGGGCTTTGATCAAGGACGTGGATTTGATCATCATGGGGAGAAAGGAAACTTTGGCAGGAAATGGCTCATTGGCAAAAGGAATTGCAAAGAAAGCTCCCTGTTCCATCTTGATGCTTCAGGAAAAAAGACCTGCTGGACTTCCTAAGAAGATTATGGTTCCAACAGATTTCTCTGATCATACTGAAATGATCTATGAGTTCAGCGAGCGAATTTGTAAGGATCTTCACGCAGAACTAGTCCCGGTTCATATCTACCAAGTCCCACATGGCTATTCGAAAACAGGAAAGACCTTTGAGGAATTTTCAGAAATCATGAAAGAAAATGCCAACAAGGACTTTAAGAAGTTCCTTCATAAAAATAACCATCATGATCTAGACTGTCACTTTGTATTAAATGAGAGCGGAGATGAGGGAAAATTATTATTAGAAGAAGCAAATAAGATCGATGCTGACATGATTCTACTCGGATCCAGAGGAAGGACCAAGTCTGCAGCTATCCTTCTCGGCTCAGTCGCAGAAAAATTGGTGATGGTAAACAATGTACTCCCAATGCTCATCTTCAAGAAAAAGGGAGAAACCGTTGGTTTCTTTGAAGCACTATTTAGGATTTGATTGGCTTTACTAAATAAAAACAAGCCTGGTCCCCTTTGCCCTCCTGATTATATCGGAGGGCTTTTTTATTCATTTCCTTAAGTTCTTTGGAGCCAAAAATAGTTTTGATAAGTGCCTGATTTAGTAGCTCCCCTTGTTCATATAATGCTGTTCCCCAAAATTGAAAAGCTGAAGAATCAAATTCAACTTCCTCCAACTCCAAGCCTATTTCTGATGCTAGATTCGTAAAACCTTTAACGGAAGGAATGATAAAATGTCTGGGAGCATCTAGTTGAACCCACAATTCCCTTTTTTCTTTCCAAACTTCTGCATCGGTCACAGGAGTTCGGACCAGAAGTTTTCCTCCAGGGTTTAATTTCTCAAAACACAACTTCAGAATAGCCCTCGGATCAATCATATGCTCAAAGGCATGATGCATCATAATCAGGTCAAAATGACCTTCAGAATCCTCAAATGATTTTTTCCAGAGGGTTAGGCTCGAATTTAACTGCTTGGTTTTTGGAATAAAAGGATCAAATCCCTGCAGATTTTTGTAACCAGAGGCATATAATTCATAGAGTAACTGTCCATTTCCACAGCCTATATCTGCGATTTGATATTTCAGTTTTGGATTGATTTTTTTAAGCCAATAACCATAGCTAGGTCGCAAAATATTCCATTGGCTCTTCAAGAATAGTTTTAATCGCAGGGCCTTTAGATGATTCTTTAAGTAAGATGATTCTACCAGAGGCACCTGAGAGTAATAACTATCCAAAGGATAATAATCAGATATATTTTCAGGAATATTAATCAATTGGAGCGAAAAGCAAGACTGACATTCACTGTAAGTAAATTCACCAGGAAGCTGAAGCATTCGTTCTTTTGCCATAACAAGCAAAAAATCTTCTTCCCCGCAAAACTTACAGGATGAACTTTGCTCAATAGGCATTCTCACGGTTAAAGAGCAACTCGTGAATAGTTTTGACCATAATTCCAAGGTCAAGTAAAAAAGTCCAGTTATTGATGTAAAATGAATCTAATCTTACTCTAGATTTGATTTGATGCGGATTTTCAATCTCTCCACGATAGCCTCTGATTTGTGCTAGTCCGGTGATTCCAGGACGTATTTTATGGCGAGAATTATAGCGATGAATTTGTGTTTTGAAGGTTTGGTTCATAGGAATCGTGTGAGGTCTAGGACCTACGATCGACATATCTCCCAACAGAACATTGATGAACTGAGGCATTTCATCCAATGATGAATTCCGAAGGAATGATCCAATCTTTGTTACCCGAGGATCGTTTTTGATCGCCTGCTTAGAATCTGCATAATCATTCGGAGTCATCGATCGAAATTTCAAACAGTTGAAGACATTGTTATTGATCCCATTTCTTTTTTGAATAAAAAATATTGGACCCCTAGATTCTATGTTTATCAAAAGACCTACAAGTGGGATAAGCCATGAAAGAATAAAAATGATCACCAAGCAGGAGAATACAATATCAAATGCCCGTTTAGCAAGTCCATTGAAGGCATTGTCCAAGGGAATATCATTGACATTGATCACGAAAAAATCTCCATATTTAGAAAAAGAGAGGCTCTTTTCCATTTGAAGGCTCCCTCCAGGGATCATTTTGACTTTAATGTAATTTTCATCAGCAAAATCAATCACTTGCTTTACCATTCTAGGATCCAATTTTTCATGAATATAGATTAGGTCTAGATCCAAATCCTGAGCCTGTACAAAAAAATCTGAAATTCCTCCTCGAGTGAGGTTGCAATCAGCCTGATCATCAAAATAACCAAGAAAATTGATTCCAAAATCTTTTCGGATTCGAAATATATCTGCGAGCTTAGGACTGGTTATACCTTTACCAATGATAATAGCATTTTGATAGTTATTTCCCTTTACTCGATATTGACTAAGAATCATATGCACTCCCACTCGGAAAGAGCTCATCAAAATTAACATCCCTAAACCCAAACAAATAACTGGAATTACCTGAAGGCTCGGCGCACGAAAAGGTAGCCACAAAATGGAAGATGCCCCTAAAAACCAAGCTAGTGTTCCCAAAAGTCTTTTGATAGTATGATCTAAATCATCAGTGCGCCCAATTTCATAATCTTTCTGAAGGCCCGAGATCAAAGTCCAAAGAATAGAAAGGGGTAAAATGGAGGAAAGACCTACCTCTTGAAATAAATTGAAATATTTGAAAATTGAGATGCTTACAAACAAGGAGAAAAGTGACGCTAAAAAATCACAAATAATAAAAACCCAAGGAAAGTACTTATTAAATCTTCTTTTCATAAAAATATCCGCCGGAAAAGGCATTTAATCGTTTAAAACCAAATTAGTTTGATTAGATATGCAGCGAGAATTAATTAAACACAAAATTAAGAAAAGAATCCTCAAGGCTTAGTACTTTTGGGATTAATTATTTTCGGACCTGCCTAAATGGCTATACATGAGTTTTATTCCTGATTTATTTGCCCCATCTGATCAACCTAGTTCTCTAGGCGCCAAATTTAGGGCTAAACGACAGGCCGATTTCGAGGTCTTTTTCTTTAATACTTTTTCAAAAAACGAGTCAATACGAATCCTTGATTTAGGGGGAACAGCTTATTTTTGGGAGAAAAGCAATATCCCCGATTTACCTAACGTCTCGATAAGATTATTGAATTTGTATCTCGAAACTTCCCAGCATCCTCACATTGTAACTGTAATAGGAGATGCAACAGAACTCATAGACTTTAAAGCAAATGAATTTGACTTAGTTTTTTCAAATTCAGTGATTGAACATCTCTATACGAGGGCAAATCAACAAAAAATGGCAACTGAAATCCAGCGGGTTGGGAGGTATTATTTCATCCAAACACCCAACAAGCATTTCCCAGTAGAAGCACACTATGCCCTTCCTTTTGCTCAATACATGCCCAAAACATGGGTTTATTTTATCCTGACAAAAACCAAATTAAGTCGACTTCGAAAATGGGAAAAGGACGCAGCAAAACAATATTTAGAAGAAATACGATTGATTACAGAATCAGAAATGAAAGATTTATTCCCCAACTCTTTAATCTATAAGGAAAAAATAATGGGCTTAATCAAATCGATTTCGGCCCATAATTTTAAGTCTAAAGCCTAAGCTAATTCCTTATTTTTTAGCAATTCCACATGAATTCCATCCCAAAGAATTCTTCTTGCTTCGAGTGCTTCCCTTGCGGCATTTTCAGCCTCTTTTATTTTTATTGGATCATTATTCGTGAGAAGCGCTACCATTCGTAAGGCTTGAGGTCCGTGCTCATCACTATCAAGTTGAATATGTCTTTCAAAATAGTACGCAAGAGTAGCTAATTGCTCTGGCTTGACTTGGGTTAATTTATTGACCAGCTGCTGAAAAAGATCTGGAATAAGTTCTTCACGCCCTAAAGTAAATGAAGCGGCAATCTCATGTGGTTTGCCATGAATTGCCATCTGATAATTGCACTCCAAAAACTGCTGAACAAAGCTTGGGACAGCTATCATTTTTAATGCTTCGGAGAAAGAGGCCCCCGATTTTAAATATCCTATTAACAACTCGATCTTGTCTGTGGATGCACCAGCTTCTTTCATTGCTAAAAGGTAAAGTTCAAAATGGCTGCAGTACCCTCCATTTGGATTTTCGTCAGTTTCCTCAGCCAAAACAATATCATTAATTAGTCGGGCTGCCATTGGATCTGATGCTGGAATCCAAGGTAAAGTAGTCCCTGTAAGATGGATTTGAAGCGATTTGAGCAAACTCATAAAGTCCCAAACTGCATAGACATGAAACTCCATAAAAAGAGTGAAATCCTGAAGATCCTGAAGCTCTTTATAAAGAGGATGCTTCATTAGCAACTCTCGTTCTTGGGACACTGCTTCCACCATTTGTTCAATTGAATTCATATTATTCTTACCTAAGAGTGATTATTCTTTATGAGATAAAAACTCATAACCCCCCACATTATGTTTAAAAAAAATTAATTTTCCGCAAACTGAAGTTTCACGAGATTAGAATAGAATCCATTTTCATTTTTAAGCAACTCTATATGACTTCCCTCTTCCACTATTTTACCGGCACTTAAGGCATAGATTCGATCGACCTTGCGAATAGTCGCCAAACGGTGAGCAATGATAATTGTCGTTCGACCTTTCATCAATTCATCCAGTGCCTCTTGAACCAAAGATTCAGATTCGGCATCAAGTGAAGAGGTAGCTTCATCCAAAATAAGTATGGAAGGATCCTTGAGAATCGCTCGCGCGATTGCAATACGCTGCCGCTGTCCACCAGAGAGCTTTACGCCGCGCTCTCCAACCATCGTCTCCATCCCTTCTGGAAACAGAGAAATAAACTGCCAAGCGTTCGCTTTTTTAGCAGCTGAGATCAACTCCTCTTCAGAAGCATCTGGTTTAGCGTAACTAATATTTTCACGAATTGATCCTCCGAAAAGCAATACTTCTTGTGGAACAATGCCAATGTGTGATCTCAAACTCGCTAATTCCCAGTCAGACACTAGTCTGTCATCTACTCGTATTTCACCTTGCTGGGACTCATAGAATCGAAGTAAAAGTTGAATAATCGTGGATTTCCCAGCTCCCGAATGACCTGCTAAGGCTACTTTTTCACCAGGGTTCACATGAAAACTCAAGGCGCTTAAAACTTCCATCTCAGGCCGGGTTGGGTAGTGGAAACTGACTTGATCAAATTCAATCTTTCCCTTGAAATTTACTTGCTTAACTCCAATTGAAGATTCTTCTTCCTCATCCAAAATCTCCAAAACGCGCTCCGAGGAGCCAATTGCCTTTTGCACTTGTCCATATATATCTCCTAAACCTGCGATAGAGCCTCCAATGAATGTAGTATAAAGCACAAACGAAACCAGATCACCTACGCTCATCGCTCCAGAACTTACCAGACTTGCTCCGTACCACATCACTCCTACAATCCCTCCAAAAAGTGCAAAAATAATAAAGGAGATAAAGGCACCTCGGAATTTAGCAGCTTTCAATGCGACAGCTACCACGCGATTCAACCCATTCCCATATCGGGTAGATTCATAGACCTCCCCCACAAATGATTTTACTGTACTGATAGATTGCAACGTTTCTTCCACGATCACATTTGCTGCCGCGAGTTCATCTTGAGTAGCCTTGGATAACTTGCGAATAAATCGCCCAAAGACCATTGCAATAATTACCAAAACCGGGAAAGTGGCAAGCATAAATAGTGTCAACTTAGGAGTCGTGACTAACAGAAAGACAACCCCTGCCAAGAGTGTGATAAGCTGCCGAAAAAGCTCAGCCAAGGTAACTGAGAACGTATCTTGAAGCATACTTACATCAGCTGTGATTCTACTGATCAATTCACCGGTTCGTCGCTGATCAAAAAATGTCATCGGAAGTCGAACCAATCGGCTGTAAAGTGCCATTCGGATATCCCTCATTGATTTCTCCGAAACCAGCGAAAAAAGCCAAACTCTGAAGAAAGAGAAAATGCTCTGAATTGCAAGAATCCCAAGAAGTAACAGTGCTATCGAATTAATATCTGTTACGATCCAATCTTCGCCTTGAGCAGTATCAATCAGCTTACCCGCTACGAAAGGGAAAGTCAATAGGGTAAGAGATGAGAAGACTAAAAACCCCAAGCCTAAAAAAAACGAACCTCTATAGGGTAATATAAATCTGAAAATACCTCCTAATTTACTCAAATTCTGCTTTGTCAACTTCCTCTTTTCGTTCTCATCCAATGCAGTTCCTCTCTCTCTTGCCATGTTCGATTTCTAAATTCTGTGGACAAAAGTAGGTTTTTTTAAGCGATGATGGTTTATCAAATCAAAATCATCCAATTAATCAATTTCGAGCTCAACAGTTTTCACTTCAGCACAAACCTCCTGCGCCAAAAATTCCCCCAATGCAGCTGAATGCTTAAACCCATGTCCAGAGCAAGCAGAAACCATTAATACTGCGGAATGATTTTGGAGTGGCCGAATAACAAATCGACCATCTTCAGTAACAGTGTAAAAGCATACCGATGACTTGAGAATTCTACCTGAAAGTCCCTGAACCCTTCCTGATACTTTATTTTTCCAAAACTCAGCCTTTTCTTGCTCAGCAACCTCTCTGTTAATTAGGTCTGGATGATCAGTCTCCAAAAAAGATTCAGTAGCCATTTTTACACTTCGTCCATCCAATGAAGGAAATCCATAAATAAAATCTTCAGGCTTCGGCCCGATTCCCCACATGTACACTGGCGAATTTTTCCACAGATCGTGAAGCGATTCTATTTCCAACCAATGGAGAACCTGTCTGCAAATTTTGAATTTTCTACTTTCTTCCTTTGGGAGAAAATCCTTGATCCATCCTCCTGCAGTCAGGACTACTTTTTTTGCTAAAAGTGAGGTCCCTTCAAGTATTAATTTTGTCCCATTTTCAATGTTTTCTAATCTTAAGACTTTGGTGTTCACAAGCACATCTGCTCCCAGACTCAAAGCTAATTCGAGCTGAGTGGCAATGCATAGCTCAGGGAGTAAATAACCCGTGGCTTCCTCAGCATAGGTTTTTCCGTTGGATTCAAGACAGATTTGGGGGAAACGAGTAATAGTGTCCTCTGCGTTGATCACTTTATGCGCTATTCCAAATTCTTCCGCGAAAGAAATCGTACGGTCTAGGAAGCTTTTAGTCCCATGTTTTTCCCAAGGAGAAATACCTGAATCCATCAAAATTCCTCCCGTCTGGAAATAGAGCTTTTTGCAGGAAAGTGATTCAATTTCTTTCCATATCTGGTGAGAACGCATTGCGAGGGCAACATAATCTTTTCCTTCTCCTACTGCTAGGCGGGTAATTCTGGTCTCCCCGTGCGAGGATCCCAAATTGTGAGGAGGATCAAATTGATCTATTCCTAGGACAGAAACACCCCTTTTGGAAAGTTGATAAAGTGCCGCAGCGCCTACAGCTCCAAGACCCACGATGATTACCTCGTAGGCTTTATTCGAAAGTTGAGCTGAATTAGTGAAACGCATGTATTAAAATCTTACATGCTAAGATGCTAAAAAGACTAGGAATTTTTTCCCATTTGAGCATCGATGAGTTCTCTCTTGAGCTTCCGCTCGCGCTCTAGCGTACTCTTTCGGTGATTTTCCAGTTCTTCTTGAACCTCTATCAGATCCTTTTGCGCTTTTCTGATTTTAGAAAAGCTTCGGGAATATTTAAAAGAAAAAAAACCAAGAGCTGCAGCCAAAACGATTACGATCAGCCACATCATCGTAGAATAGACCGATTTTTCAATCCCAATCCCCAAAAAGTCAAAATTGTCTTTGGTATCAATCGCCTCTTGCATATCATTTTCAGTGACTTCTAGCGAAGAGTTCAAGTTGGCAATGGAGTCATTTTTATTAGAAAGAACTCCTTTGATTGCTATTACTTCTCCACGCATCATTTTCATCGAATCCAAAATATTAGATTTCAGCTGATCTAGATTTGTCTTTTTGACTACTTTATACTCCTGAAAATTATTTGAATTTTGATAGATGTATTCGAATTGACTGTCAATAGTCCCCGATTTTAACGAATTCCCTGATTCAGTAGATTGGGAATGGCTAAGTTGAATCGATGAAAAAGTAAAAAGAACTAAAAGAAATAGATTGATTTTTTTTACCATGAGATTAATTTTTCGCTGAATTGATCAGACAATTTCTGACCAATAAACATGCCTTTGACTCAAAAATAGGATTTTTTTTTGATTTACCATAAAATCAAAAGCTGATTTATCAACGCTTCTATTTGATTGTCAATATATTATAGGATGTTTTAAAGAGCACTTTTAATGTATTTTTTAATGAAGCTAAAAACACTGAAAATTTGGCTTTTCTTACTTCCTATCGTCGGCATCTTGGGAATAGCACCTTTTGTAGGATCAAATAAAAATCAAGAAGAGATTGAAGCTCAGAATATTAGGAGTATTTCTGCCATTGAAGAAGATATCAAGCGGGCTCTTCCCGATTTTTACTCAAGGTTGGAAGCATTTTTCATTCGAAAAGGCTATGCACAGTTTGCCAAGGCGGCATTTGCGGAGCGAGACATCATTTCTCGAAAAGATTATGATGACCTCATGCAAAAGCAACGATTCAAGTAAGCATACCTCTATAACCTTTGGACGGAGTTGAATTTTGATGAAAAAATGGCTTGCTATTCCTTTGCTCAAAAAGGATTTTTAACATTGCAAGAAAAGATACGCTCATCGAATTGGCCCAAAAAGGCATCATCGCCCCTTTTAAAAACCTCACAAAAGTAAAGGGAGACTGGGATGATTGGGAGTTGTTCAGCGCAGTTTTC
Source organism: Planctomycetota bacterium (assembly GCA_047612305.1). GTDB lineage: Bacteria > Bacteroidota > Bacteroidia > Cytophagales > Cyclobacteriaceae > Algoriphagus. The sequence continues at coordinate 9,671 of JBLGAM010000003.1, forward strand.
AAGAAATATATCCTGGATAGTTCTACAGATGAAGAAATCAAAAGCTTTCAAAATTTTGGGAAAGCAAATGGAAATGCAGCCACTATTCGGGTTTCCGCAATCAGTTTTGCTTTGCATTGATAGGGATTTTTGACAAAAATTTTTCAATGAAGCCTACGCTTATGCTACTGGAAGTTTAGGTATCTTAGAGACACTTTATACCCTAATTTATCGAGGACTTTCTACCTTTAAGTTTGGGAAAACTGAATCCTAACCTATGCCTAAATTTTCGCTACTGTTTCTAACAGTTCTACTTGCTGGGATTAATTCAACGCTTTTGGCGCAAGAAGAAGAAAATCCTAAGCGAGAACTTTTCCAAACAGCCACGTTTGCTTTTGACTCTCAAGATTGGGAAAATGCTGAGCGCTTGCTCAACACTTGGATTACCACAAACCCGAGGGATGCAGAAGCGTATTGGCTTCGAGGACAGACCTTTGAGCGCTTGGGCAATCTTGATCGAGCATTAGCTGACTTTTCAATTCTTCTAACAATCGATTCAGAATATGCCGAGGCCTACTTTGCTAGAGGCAGAGTTCGGTATCAACTGAAGCAATATGAATCGGCTATGAAGGATTTCCAAGATTTCTTGGTCACTCCTCCTGGCCAAACAACTCGAATTATTTACAGACAAGGTGCCGGAGATCTAGGGGTATCTCAGGTGATGACTGCTCAGTCTGGCAATCCTGCCCAAGCTTATTACCATTTGGGACTTTGCAGTTTTGAGTTGGGAGAATATGATTTTGCAGTGGATTACTTTGATTTGGCTTTAGAATCTGAGCCAGAAAATCCCGATTATTATGCGGAAAAAGGGCGTTCTTATCTTAGAGTTGGTGAGAATATGTTAGCGATTGAGTCCTTTGAGGAAGCCTTATCCATCAATCCCAGTCATCTCCCTGCCAAGCAAGGACTGGCACAAGTAAAAGAGGGTGGAGACCTGCTACTCTTAGAGCAGCTTGATCAGGTAATTGGGGATTCGATCGCCAACAGTCAAACTTATAAGCAGCGAGGCTTCTATCGGATGAATCATGGAGACAGTACAGGTGCAATTGCCGATTTTTCTGCGGCGATTGATTTGGATGAATTTGATACCGAATCATTTTATTACCGTGGAAAAATATATTTCGGAAAAAAAGACTGGAAAAAGGCTGAATATGATTTCTCCGCTGCATTGGAATTGGAAGGACAAAATGAAGGCTATCTTCTTGCAAGAGGACAATCTCGTTATTTGGCTGGAAATTTAGATGGAGCCTTGGCAGATTTTACGCTACTTATCGCAATCGAGCCTAGTAATCCTTCTGGATTTTACCATCGTGGAATTACCCTTCAACGAATGAAAAGATTGTCTGAAGCTTGTCCTGATTTGCTCAAAGCCAGTGAACTGGGTATGGAACAAGCAAAAGCCATTTGGGGAAAAATCTGTGAGCCTAAAGCTCAGCGGTAGTGTCCACTTGAGCAGCGATGGTAGCAGGACGCCAAGAAGCTGCAAAAGTAATTGCGATTATGGACATACTGATCCAAAGAAAATCTGCCCAAACCACTTTGATGGGATAAGCATCCACCACCGCAGAAGAAATCCCCAAGGAAACCAACCCAAAAGTTTGCTGCAAAAAGCAAACACCATAACCTAAAACCAAGCCGATCAGCGCTCCACTAAAGGCGATCATCATTCCTTGTTTTAAGAAAATCTGCTTAATCAAACGTTCAGTAGCCCCCATAGCTTTGAGCACTGCCATGTCCTTCTTCTTCTCAATTGCCAGCATACTGAGTGAAAAAAAGATATTAAATGAGGCGATCGCCAGGATAAAAGTCAAGGTGAGGAAGACAAATAATTTTTCAAGCTTTACGGTCCGAAGCAATGCTGAGTGCTGCTCATCGGTATTTTTTACACTGAACTCTGGGCCTAAATAGGTTTTGAGGTGGTCCTGAACGGCTTCAATTGAATATCCTTCGGCAACTTTCACCTCCAAGGAGGTTCTCTTGTCTCCATAATTTAGAAGGTCCCGCACAAAGGACAAGGGTGCAATTACATATTGATCATCAAACTGTCGCTCAACGCTAAAGTATGCCACAGGCTCCAATGTGGCCATGCCATAGAGCTGATTGGGATCTAAGGTCGCGGCACTTCGTGGAGCTTTAGGATAAAAAACTTTAAGGGGAACATTGATATTATCAAGATTGACAGATAGAAAAAATCCTACGCCTCTCCCCAAAATCGCCGCAGGTCTCAGGTCTGTTCCAAGAGTAGTATCCCCCCAAAAATAACCCTTTGAAAATCTTCCCTGATCTAGAAAATTATCTGAGACACCTTTGATCCTTCCTATCATCTGGCTGCCATTGTAATCGAGTAATGCATTATCCTCAATTACTTCAGTTAAGATTGCAACCCCTTCTATTTTTTCAATTTCTGTAAGCCAATCCGTGCTAGCAACAAAACTTTTCCCAAAGGTTGCCTCGATTTTAATCTCCGCATCAAAACTCGCAAACAACCCACGAATCAAACCCTCCAAGCCATTAAAAACAGACATCACGATGACCAGTGCCATCGTACCCACCGTCACTCCAATAATCGAAATGATCGAGAGAATCGTAATAAAGTTCCGCTTCTTTTTGCTTCGGAAGTATCGGGATGCTATGAAGGAGCTAAGATTCAAGGCTTGAAAGGTTAATCCTCTACCTCTTCTTCCGGTGGTGCCGGTGGAATGTGTAGATCGGAGATCACTTTATCCATGTACTGTGCATAGGAAGCAGAGTCATCTGGAAAAAATGCGATTTCAGGAATGATCCGAACAGATTTTCCAATTCGCTTAGCCAAAGTGTGGCGAATTTCTTTTTTATGCTCATTGATCAACTCATAAGTTGCCTTAGGGTCGGCTAGTAGAAAGCTCAGGTAGACTTTAGCAAAACTTAAGTCAGGACTGACCATCACGTGTGTAATCGTGACCATTGCTCTACCTATTAGGTGCTTTGCTTCCTTTTGAAAAATATCTCCAAGCTCCTTTTGAAGCAATTTTGCGTGTTTTTGTTGTCTTTTACTTTCCATTACAAGTATTTATGGTACAAATTTAGCGAAATAGTTGGGCATGGGTTAATTTCGGGCAAACCAAGCACACTTTTACTAAATCAAATTGTTAAGCTTCTTTCGAGTCAATGATCCTTTTAGACTGATCGGTGTAGGAATTTACCTCCTGATGCTGACTTTAGTCTATCTTCTATTCAACCCCTTCCCAGTAACCTCGGCCCAGTTGACTTGGCTGATTTTAGGTGAGCGGGTGGGAGATGGCTTTCTTCTTTATAAAGACATCATAGATGATACGGGCCCATTGGCCGCAGGTTTTTTTATGCTGATGGATTTGATTTTTGGAAGAAGTCTCCTAGCCTATGAATTGGTCGGTAGAATCCTGATTATTTTCCAAATCTTATATTGGAACTCGATTCTGATCAAGTTCCGAGCTTTTGATGAAAACACATATTTACCAGCCATTATCATGGCCGCATTATTTCATTTTTCATTCGACATGCTCAGCCTCAGCCCGGCTTTATTGGCAAGTTGCTTTTTGATTTTGGCTTTAGGCCAGCTGTTTTCCCAAACGGTATTACAAAAAGAAGGCTCTGAGTCAACCCTTTTGATTGGCTTATATGCCGGAATAGCTACGGGATTTCAGCCAAATTATTTATTATTCCTTCCTTACCTCATTTTTACTGGTATTGCGATTAGCGGATTTTCATTTCGTCAATTGATGCTTTCATTGATTGGCTATTTTCTTCCGATTTTGCTGATCGGAGTCTTTTATTTCTGGACAGAAGGGCTAATAGAAGCTATTGAAATCTGGCCACTATCCTTCTTGTCCGAAAAATATTATTACCAATCTAGTCTCGATTGGTTAATGCTTGGAGCTTTCCCTATTCTTATTGCTGTAGTGGGATACTTTGTCTCCACTGTCCTGAAAGGCTCAACAATCAATCAGCAAAAGCAGCGTAATTTGGTGATCTTATGGTTGATCTTTGCTGCCTTTGAATTTCTTATTATCAAGCGTCAAGGAGCCTTCCAACTGGTGATTTTCATCCCGGTATTGACTTATCTGATTACCCAGTTTTACATTTATTTCAGATCTGGGATCATCGCCAATGGCACCTTTTTGCTTTTGATTTTAGCTTTCCCAGTCTTCACTTGGTGGTTTTGGCATCAAGAGATCAACAGTGACTACTTCGTCAAGCAATCTACCAATCAGCCTGAAAAAAGCCTGATGGTACTGGGGAATGACCTTTCCTATTTTCAAAATTCAAATTTAGGGGGGCCTTTTTTGAATTATAATCTAAGCCGAGAATATCTGGAACAAGAGCGTGGATTACCGGAGAAGGCTCGGATTTTTCAAATGCTTCAAGTTCAAAGAAGCACCATAGTATTGGACCCAAACGGAGATTTTAAACGATTGCTTAGACAATTTCCCGCTTTGGCCGCGAATTATCAAGAAGTCAAACCTGGGGAATTCCGATTGAAAAAATGAGAACGAGACTATGGTGAAAGAATTAGGAATTAAAAGGCCCGATGAATTCAAAATTCATTGGGCCTTTTAATTTTTATTGAGCGCTTAAAAACTAACGATCTTACTTACATAATTCTAATGTCTTCCAACTTCGAAGTCAGTAGTAAAAAAAGTCTCCGCAAGCTTTTCTGCCAATTCATATAAAATAAATCGAGCGGGAAGAGATCATACTATAGCAGACTTACCAGTACAAAATCCGGTTGAATGCTTCACTAATTCATATTCTGTTAACAGGTCTGGTGAACCAATAGTCTATTTGAATTATGATAATGACCACGAGCGTATTATGAGAACAACTGGTCTCACAAGTAATCAGGTAGATCAGATGCTCCAAGTCAGAGCTTCACGTGGACAAAGATTTGGTCAATATTCGACTTTTTTAAGAGCTGTAGGTTTAGCAGAAACTGAAATCGAAAGTAAAGCCAGTACTTTAAGTTCGAATCCAAGAGTTTCCCTTGGCGCTCCCAGAGAATAGTGAACTCTAAAGCAACTACTGTCACTATTGTTGTCAAATTATTAATTCCTCAAACTAACCCATCCCTTATTGGAAATTCCCGATTAAATAACCACTTTAATTGAATGGTTTATCAGCATACCGTCGGAAATTTTAATTTCAGTTTCCCAGACCTTAAGACAGTTTTGGCAAAAGCATCTCCAGAAAAATCAGGAGATCAAATGGCTGGTTTGGCAGCCAATAGCGAGCAAGAAAGGATTGCTGCTAAACTTGTTTTGGCTGATATCCCCATGAAGCTATTTTTAAATGAAGAAATTATTCCGTCCGAAACAGATGCCATTTCTCGTCTGATTGAAGAAACTCACGACGCTAAATCATTTCAATCCATTTCTCATTTGACAGTCGGAGGATTTCGCGACTGGCTTTTAGCATATGAAACTGACGGATTTAAAATAAAAGAAATCTCTCCTGGATTGACCCCCGAGATGGTCGCAGCCGTCAGCAAAATCATGGCTAACCAAGACTTGATTTTAGTGGCATCCAAAATCCGTATCATCACAAAATTCAGGAATACCATCGGTCTGAAAGGTCATTTCTCTACGAGACTTCAACCCAATAATGCCACCGACGATGCCAAGGGAATCATGGCAAGTACGATAGATGGACTTTTATATGGTGTGGGAGACGCGGTCATTGGAATTAATCCAGTTTCCGATTCAGCAGACACTACATTGAGACTTCTACAGATGCTGGACAAACTTCGGCATCAGTATGAAATCCCAACTCAAACCTGTATCCTTTCACATGTGACCACAACGATCGATCTGATCAATAGAAATGCGCCAGTGGATTTGATTTTCCAGTCCATTGGAGGAACAGAAAAGACAAATTCGAGCTTTGGCTTTTCTTTGGAAATCCTTGATGAAGCGTATCAGGCGGGTATAGAGTTAGATCGCGGAACTGTAGGTAAGAATTTCATGTACTTCGAAACCGGGCAGGGCAGTGCGCATTCGGCCAATGCACATCATGGTGTGGATCAGCAGACTTGTGAGGTTAGAGCATATGCTGTGGCAAGAAAGTATAAGCCATTGCTTGTCAATACAGTCGTCGGATTTATCGGTCCAGAATATCTCTACGATGGAAAACAAGTCATCAGAGCAGGACTAGAAGATCATTTTTGTGGAAAGTTGATGGGCTTGCCGATGGGATGTGACATCTGCTACACCAATCACATCAATGCTGATCAGGATGATATGGACAATCTTCTCACACTTTTAGGAGTAGCTGGTTGCAACTTTATCATGGGAGTCCCAGGAGCCGATGATGTGATGCTAAATTATCAGAGCACTTCTTTTCATGATCAACTCTACATCAGGCAGGTTCTGGGGCTAAAAAGAGCTCCTGAGTTTGAGGACTGGTTGATGAAAATGAACCTGACAGATTCCTCTGGAAAAGTCTTAGAAGTCAAGGGTAGTAAATTATTAAACCTATGAGCGACTCGTCCAATCCTTGGGAAAAACTAAAAGACTTTACCGATGCCAGAATTGCTTTGGGAAGAACAGGTGGAAGCCTCAAAACCCAGGAACTGCTGGCTTTCCGAAAGGATCATGCCTTGGCTAAAGATGCGGTTAGGACAGCACTCGACCAGCCAACTTTGCAAGAGCAGCTTCAAGAATTACGTGTTCCCAGCATTATTCTCTACAGTCAGGCTGAATCTCGGGAGGTGTACATCAAACGCCCTGATCTCGGAAGGAAGCTGAGTGAGGAATCCATCGCAAACATCCAAAATTCAAACGCTCCTGATACCAATATTTCTATCATACTGGCAGATGGATTGAGTGCCAATGCCATTGCCTTACATGCAATTCCGTTTTTACAAGCGTTTTTACCCAAAATAAAGGGGCTTTCCTTTGCACCTATCTCCATTGTCAACCAAGGAAGAGTAGCCATCAGCGATGAAATAGGTGAGTTATTTTCCAGTAAAATCTCTATTATCCTAATCGGGGAGAGACCCGGCTTGAGCTCCCCGTACAGCATGGGAATCTATTTGACATATAACCCAAAAGCAGGGAATACAGACGAAAAGAGGAACTGTATTTCCAATATTCGAGCAGGAGGTTTGCCCTATGCATATGCAGCGGAAAAACTCGCTTTTTTATGCTCAGAAGCACTGAGACTGAAATTATCAGGTGTCCACTTGAAGGATACTTTTGACCACCATCTATTAAGTAATGAATCAGGAAAAGACTGAATTAAAACGAACGCTTGGGCCATTTATGCTTTGGGGCTTAGGCGTCGGCTATGTGATTTCTGGAATGTATTTCGGTTGGAACCTAGGACTTGCCGAGGGTGGTACATTGGGGCTGGCAGTGGCTACTTTTTTTATCATCATCATGTATGTGACCTTCACCTTCAGCTATACTGAAATGGCTTGTGCGATTCCCAAAGCCGGAGGAGCATTTGATTATGCTCGATTAGGTTTGGGGAAAAACTGGGGATTCCTGGCCGGAATGGCTCAAAGCATAGAATTTATTTTTGCTCCACCAGCTATCGCTGCAGCGATTGGAGCCTATTTCAATGTCTTTTTCCCTGAAATTGGAGTTACCACCATTGCGATAGCAGCTTACCTTATTTTCACGACCATCAACATTAGTGGAGTGAAATTCGCGGCCTATTTTGAGTTGGTGATCACCATTATCGCTGTTATAGAACTTATGATTTTCTCAGGAGTCAGTTTTACCGCTTTTGAGTTTGAAAACTTAACTACCAACGCGCTGCCAAACGGCTGGGGCGGAGCTTTTGCTGCCATCCCTTTTGCTATCTGGTTTTTCCTGGCGATCGAAGGCGTGGCCAATGTAGCGGAAGAAGCTAAAAACCCGCAACGAAACATTCTGATAGGCTTTGGTTCGGCCATCTTGACCTTGGTGATTTTATGTATTCTGACTTTTACCTCAGCTGTGGGAGTGGATGGCTGGGAAACGATCGTTTATCCTCCGGGAAGTACGGAACCATCTGATTCTCCACTGCCTCTTGCCTTGGCAAAGATTGTAGGCGAAAGCAATATCCTCTACCATCTCTTGATTACGGTTGGACTTTTCGGTTTGGTGGCATCCTTTCATGGGATTATCCTGGCGGCTGGGCGATCCACCTTGGAACTGGGAAGAGAGCGCTATGTAACTCCTTTTGTGGGGAAAGTCAATGCCAAAACCAAAACCCCGATAAATGCCCTGATCGTAAATATGGGAATTGGAATTTTGGCTTTGCTCACTGGCAAAACCGGTGAAATCATTACCATCGCCTGCTTTGGAGCACTGACTTTATACATCGTATCGATGATTGCTTTTTTTGCTTTACGAAAAAATCATCCTGATTTAGAGCGGCCTTTCCGGGTTCCACTTTTTCCTTATTTCCCAGCTATCGCACTTGTCATTGCAATTATCGCGATGGTTGCAATGAGTATTTATAATTTAGAATTAATGCTGATCTTCTGGGGGCTTGTGGCTTTTGGGTATGTTAGTTTTCGGTGGTATCAGCGGGAGGGGTGAAAGAATCTAAGGGATATTTTTTAATCAAATTTATTCAAAAAGGCGTTAGTTTTCAACTTATGTAAATCCACCTGACAAATAATAACTATTAATTCTCTTTGCTAAACCTGAGTTTATACTATATCTACGAGCGATTATTGAAAAGAATTTGAAATTCACTTTTATCCAAGGTTTCAAAAAAATGAATACTGAGATTCTTTAAATCATTCTAGTAAAACCTTTTTCATTTCACCATTTTTAACGCTTAAAATTTGGTTCTTTTTTAGACGCTTGCGTTACATTTACCTATGATTAAATCCAAATTTAAACTGTTAGCAGGCCTAGGAATTGGCCTGCTGGTAATGGGATGCAATACTTCTTCCTTAATAACCGCTCCTCCAATCAGTTATTCCAATACCAGTCCCAAAATAGCTGAATTGACAGAAAAGGAAGCTAAACATTGGGGACATTTAGACTTGCAAAAAGATACCATTCCGGGAATGAGCGTGGATCGTGCCTATGCCGAACTCCTCAAAAAAAGAAAGGGAGAGCAAGTGATCGTTGCGGTTATTGATTCAGGAATTGACTTGGATCATGAAGACCTAAAAAATGTGCTTTGGACCAATCCGGGCGAGAAGCCGGGCGATGGAATAGATAATGACGCAAACGGTTATGTGGATGATATCCACGGATATAATTTCTTGGGAGAATCCTTCAACGAGCAATTGGAAATGGCTCGGATATTACGACTAAAAATTGGAGATGAAGCCTATCAACAAGCTGCCAAATCAAAATTAGATAAGAAGCTTAATGAGGTCAAATTAGCTTTACTTCAACTCAATCAAATTGAGCAATTAATTAGCATGGCTGATCAAAATATGCAGAATGCTTTGGGTAAAGAATTCTATTCGCTTGCCGACTTGCAACGCTATCAGTCTAAAAATACACAAGAAGAAAGATTGGTTGGCATGCTTACTCAGGTAGTTGGTATGGGGCAGGAAATTCCAGACGCAATAAAAGATTTGCAAGAAGAAATCAAATATTATGGAGATCAGCTCAATTACAATCTGAATGTAGACTTCAATGGGCGTATTTTGGTTGGAGATGATCCCTATGATATTACTGACACTGACTATGGCAATGGAAATCCAGCTGCCAGAGATCCGGAAGAAAGCCATGGTTCTCATGTCGCAGGAATAATTGCGGCCGCCCACAACAATAAAAAAGGGGTGAATGGGGTCGCAAAAAATGTCAAAATCATGTCAATTCGGGCTGTTCCCAATGGAGATGAATACGATAAGGACATTGCACTAGCTATCCGATATGCAGCAGACAACGGTGCGAAAGTGATCAATGCCAGTTTTGGAAAAGAATTTTCTCCAAATTCAGCATGGGTATATGAGGCATTGAAATATGCTGCTTCCAAGGACGTTTTGTTTGTTCATGCCGCAGGAAATGACGGGATCGATCTTGATTTGCCGGAGAACACTAATTTTCCCAATGACAATCCCACATCAGACTCCGAAGAATTGTCCAATAACTATCTTACAGTGGGTGCATTGACACCAGCCTATGGAGCAAAACTGGTTGCGGTATTTTCCAATTATGGAAAAGGGAGCGTTGACGTCTTTGCTCCTGGTGATGAGATTTATTCCACCATGCCTCAAGATTCCTATGAATTCCAGGGCGGCACTTCCATGGCGGCTCCTGCAGTCGCTGGTTTAGCAGCCCTGATACGATCTTATTTCCCAAGTCTGAGCGCTGCTCAAGTAAAGAAAATTATCATGGAATCCGGAATTTCACCTAGTCTGAAAGTCCAGGTAGGTGGGCCAGAAGGGGAAGTAAAATCATTTTCAGAAATCTCAAAATCCGGCAAAATTGCCAACTTGTATAATGCCCTGATCTTAGCAAGTCAAGTTTCTAATGGAACTGAAAGCTTGTAAAAACTTCATTCTGGCAAATAAAGAGCTCAATTCTTCATAAAAAAGCCCAAACTTGAATTCTCAAGTTTGGGCTTTTTCGATCATCTGCCTTTCAGCTTTTTAGCTGCAAGCAATTTTATTTACTCTGGCTTGATGTCTTCCACCTTCGAATTCTGTAGTAAGAAAAATCTCCGCAAGCTTTTCTGCCAATTCATAGTAAATAAATCGAGAGGGAAGAGCTAATACATTCGCATTATTATGCTGTCTTGACAAAGCTGCCAGTTCCTCGTTCCAGCAAAGTGCTGCTCGGATGCCCTGATGCTTATTGGCTGTGATTGCCACTCCATTTCCACTTCCACAGATTACAATTCCGAGTTCATATTCTCCGGCCTCGATCGCCGAGCTCAAGGGATGGACGTAATCCGGATAATCTACAGAAGCATCTAAGAAAGGCCCAAAATCTTTGACCTCATAGCCGAGCGAATTAAGCTTTGCAATCAGTTTGGCTTTATACTCAACCCCTGCGTGATCTCCTCCTATTGCTATTTTCTTTGCCATAATTTTTTTCTTCAAAAGAGCGAAGCGGGAAGTCGGGAGACCTAAGTCATCCTGAACTTACCTGATTTTAACTCAATCTCTAAACTCTAGGTTCTCAATTCTTGCCTCTCTGTTCTCTATTCTTGCCTCTAGATTCTAAAATCTTGTTTCTGGTTACTTATGTCTAACGGGCAGATTTAAAGTGCGTCTTCAATATCATCTTGAGCTGCTTTCAATGCTCTTTTTTTCTCCAAGCGTTTTGCGATCTGAATTCCAGCTTCATATAGCACCAAGATCGGCATCGCAATTAATATCTGGCTGATCACATCCGGAGGAGTGATAATCGCTGCCAAAATCAAAATCACCACGATCGAATGTCTTCGGTAAGATTTCAGCATCTTCGAAGTGACTAATCCTGACATGGCCAAGAAATAAACCACAACCGGCAACTGAAACATAATTGCAGAAGCTAAAACTAACATCGTCAGCGTACTCACGTAGGATGAAATGTCAAATTCGTTGAGAATGCTCGGATCCAATTGATAATTGGATAAGAAATTGATCGAAAGTGGGGACAGGATAAAATATCCGAAACCAGCTCCCAAAAAGAACAACATACTCACGAAGAAAACCGCTCCTTGTGCTGCATTCTTCTCTTGATCATACAGTCCCGGACTGATAAATCTCCATACTTCCCAGAAAACATAGGGGAATGAAGCAATAAATCCAACCACTAAACTTGATGTCACGTGCATGGAAAACTGCCCCGTCATCTGTCTGCTCTGGATTGTAAATGGCAGCTCATCGATACAAAGAGCAGGAATTCCTAGGTAATCACTGAGACTACAGAGCCAACGATACGTAACAAAATCTACTTTTGATGGGCCCAGAATCACGATTCCGAAGACAAAGCTCTTTGCGACAAAAGCGATGACTGTGAAAATAAGGATTGCTGATATGGAACGAAACAAGTGCCAGCGCAATGCTTCCAAATGATCCAGAAAGGACATTCCCCCTTCTTCTTCCTCTTCTTGATATTGGTCTAAAGCCACAGGCGTATCGGCTACTTAATATAGTGGAAATTGAACCATCCATGAGTTGACCTCACTTTTGATTTTTGCCAATTCGGCTTCATTGTTATGATTCATCAATGCTCGATCGATGAGTCCAACGATTTTTTTCATATCATCTTCTTTCAGTCCTCTGGTAGTAATCGCCGGAGTACCGATACGCATACCGGAAGTCACAAACGGGGATTTGGTATCAAATGGAACCATATTCTTATTTATGGTAATATCAACTTTACCGAGCGTTTCCTCTGCCAGCTTTCCAGTAAGCTCTTTATTTCTAAGATCGATTAGCATCAAATGGTTGTCTGTTCCTCCAGAGATTAGTTTGTATCCTAGATTTACGAACTCATCGGCCATTACGGATGCATTCAATTTTACTTGAAGGATATATTCCATGTATTCATCAGACATACACTCTTCGAAAGCGATTGCTTTGGCAGCGATGATATGCTCCAATGGGCCACCTTGAGTTCCTGGGAAGACACCCATATCCAAAAGCGAAGTCATCTTACGGATTTCACCTTTTGGATTAGCTAATCCCCAAGGGTTGTCAAAGTCTTTCCGCATCATAATCAAACCTCCTCTTGGTCCTCGCAGAGTCTTATGAGTAGTGGTGGTCACGATATGACAATGATCCAACGGATCATTCAACAAACCCCGTGCAATCAAGCCTGATGGATGCGATATGTCTGCTAACAGAATTGCTCCTATTTGATCAGCAATATCTCTCAACCGCTCGTAATCCCAGTCTCTCGAGTAAGCAGAAGCTCCGCAGATGATCATCTTTGGATTTACCTCAAGCGCTTTTGCCTCCACTTTATCATAATCGATAACTCCAGTCTCCTCTTCGACCCCGTAGAAATGAGGATCATAAAGCTTTCCAGAAAAATTAACTGGGGAACCATGAGTTAAGTGCCCTCCATGAGCGAGATCAAAACCTAAAATAGAATCTCCCGCTTTCAAACATGCTAGAAAAACTGCAGCATTTGCTTGCGCACCAGAGTGCGGTTGCACATTTGCCCAAGTTGCTCCAAAAAGTTTTTTAGCTCGGTCAATCGCCAATTGCTCGATTTCATCAACGACTTCGCATCCCCCATAATAACGCTTTCCGGGTAAGCCCTCTGCATATTTATTAGTCAATACGCTACCTGCTGCTTCCATTATTTGCTTACTGGTGAAGTTCTCAGAGGCAATCAGCTCAATTCCTCTCTTTTGTCTGTCTTCCTCTTGAGCTATTAGATCGAAAACCAGCGAATCTCTTTTCATAATTAGGTGTTTGAAGGCGAGTATGGGTAAGGCCTATGGATAAAAAATCCGGACCGTATGGCGCAAAAATAACCCGAAAGTCCCGATTATCCAATCCTTAGGCAGGATACAAATCGGGAATGAAAAGGAATTCTTACTTTTGAAGGATGATCAATTTCAAATTTCGCCCTGAAAGCTACTTCAGTGGAGGCAACAATTCGGTTTTACTGGTAAAATTGAATTATCCAGAAAGTAAATGGGGTGAACAGCTGAGTATCTATGCACATGAAATCGATCACAGAATTCAATTGGAAGCGGTGGATTTCTATGGAAATGATTACCTGCTCTACCCTTCTTCTGTAGATGAACCACTCTCCTTGGAGGATTTGGTATATCTATTGGAAGGGATTCAGCTGAACAAAGATGAAATTCAAGGCGGAATGGAATTGATCTTAGATGGAATTCCACAAGTGGAAAGCTCATTCTATCCTGAGCTTAGTAAATATTTTGACGAAAAAAGAAAAAGTTTCGGATTGGGTTAAAAATCAAGAAGTGCCTGTTTATCCTTTGTGATTTGGTTGGTTCTAAACCAAAAGTCATACGTTTCAAAATCTAAGCAGTCTGTTAACTCAATCCCCTGAAAAAATATTTTTCTGAAGCTGCTGATTGGGAGCCAGTATTTAATCAATCTTGCTTGCTCAATCGAAAGCTGCGAAAGTTGAATCCACTTTTTCCCATCGATAAAAATTGGTATAAGTTTGGTCATAATGTTTTTAACTATTCAAAAGTAGTCTGATTTTCAATCGACTACAGTTTTAAAAAATTAATTTTATGTTAATTAATTGTAAAGTTTTCAGAACAACGCGATGCTAACGCTATTTTTTGCGGTGGTGCTTTTAGCTCTGGGGCTATATTTCCAATCAAAGCCTAGCTTCCCCAAGGAAAAAGTGAGCAAGTGGGTCAATTTCTACTTATTCAATTTTGTATTGCCTGCATTGGCATTACTTTACATACCACAGATCGATCCGGGATGGGAGTTATTACTCCCGATCTCAGCGGCATGGTTCACTTTTTTTTGCTCTTGGGCTCTTTTCGGAAGCCTTGGAAAAATCTTAAACTGGGATAATGCAACTACTGGCTGCTTAATTATTGTCTCTGGCTTGGCCAATACTTCATTTCTTGGTTTTCCAGTGATCGAGGGCTTGTTGGGAAAGGATGGCTTGCCTACTGCTTTGCTGATCGATCAGGGCGGATCCTTTTTATTGGTTTCTTCGGTTTCTATTATTGTAGCCTCCATCTATTCGCATCAGCAAAGCAGTCTAAGTACCATCCCATTGAAAATTATCAGTTTTCCTCCATTTTTATTTTTGATTGCCACACTTTGCATGAGTTTCCTTGGATGGAAAACTCCGGAATTTATTTTACCGCTAGCTGCGGCAATCGGTAAAACCATGGTTCCCGCCTCAATTTTCGCAATAGGACTTCGATTTAGGCTAGATTTTGAATCCCTCAATTCCAAATTTTTCTGGTTGGGAATGGGATACAGATTAGTATTAGCACCCGCTTTGGTATGGTTGATCTATCGGAATTTCAACTTCGAAGATGAATTAATCCTCCATGTCACCATCCTAGAAAGTGGCATGGCTCCCATGATCACGGGCTCATTAGTCGCTATTCAATATGACCTCAAACCAAAACTCGCCGCACTACTTTCGGGATTGGGAATCCCGATCTCCGTGGTGAGTATATTGATTTGGTACTTTTTGCTTCAGTAGATCAGCTCAGGATTGGCTTTACCATTTCGGTAAACTCTTGGTGGATCAAGCCATTGGTGGCAATAATCTGCCTTCCAAAAATAAAATCTCTCCCATCTTTAAAATCAGTCACTTTTCCCCCAGCTTCCTCTACGATTAAGGCTCCTGCCGCGACATCGTAGCTATTGAGGTTGTATTCAAAGTAGCCTTCAGATCTCCCCGCTGCTACATAGCAAAGGTCCACAGCTGCGCTCCCAAGCCGACGAAGCCCGTGTGTGCTTTTCATCAATTCCTTCAACACATTCATGTACTTATCGATCAATTCAAAATTGTAATAGGGGAATCCGGTGGAGATCAATGATTCAGAAAGGGTTTTTGCTTGGCTTACTTTGATCCTAGTATCATTGCAATATGCTCCTTCACCCTTCATTGCATAGAAACATTCGTGTCTATTGATTTCATAAACTACTCCCAAAATCACTTCTTCCTTTTCCATCAGTGCAATGCTGACCGCATAAACAGGAAGCCCGTGGATGAAATTAGTAGTACCATCCAAAGGATCGATAACCCAAGTCAATTCTGCAGCAGCTTTGGCAGCGGTACCCTCTTCTGTGATAAATCCTGCCTCTGGTAGGACCTTCATCAATTTAGATACAATGAGTTTCTCAGCTTCCTTATCTACATAAGAGACCAAGTCATTGAGGCCTTTGTGCTCTACATCCTTCGGATTGAAATGCTGTCGCTCTTTTCTGATAAAAGCTCCAGCGGCTTTGGCGATCTCTTGAGTTTGCTCCAGCAGAACGCTAAGCTCTGATTTTGTCAGCATGGTTTTATGCTTTAGGGTTTTTACCCGCCACCGTAAGAACGATTTCGCCCTTCAATGGATTGGTTTGATAATATTCAACTAATTCGGCCAAGGTTCCTCTGGCGTTTTCCTCATGCAGCTTGGTCAGTTCTCTAGATACACAGGCCTGACGATCTGGCCCAAATGCCTCTGCCAATTGCTCCAAAGTCTTCATTAAACGGTGTGGCGATTCATAGAAAACCATGGTTCGAACCTCTTCCATCAAATTATCAATTCTTGTTTTCCGACCTTTCTTATGAGGCAAAAAGCCTTCGAAGACAAAACGATCATTTGGTAATCCGCTATTGATCAAGGCGGGGATCAAAGCTGTGGCTCCTGGGAGACACTGCACATCCAAACCAGCTGCAAGGACTTCCCGAATGAGTAAAAATCCTGGATCAGAGATCGCAGGAGTACCAGCATCACTGATTAAGGCAAATACCTCCCCCGCCTTCATGCGATCCACTAAGCGTTGGACTGTCTTGTGTTCATTGAAAATATGATAGCTCTGAAGTGGTCGGGAGATCTCCAAATGCTTTAGCAAGCTCCCACTCGTACGCGTATCCTCAGCCAGAATGACGTCGGCACTCTTCAAGATCTCGATTGCACGAAGCGTGATATCCTTCAGATTGCCAATAGGTGTTGGCACTAGAAATAAATTTATTCCTTGGTCAATCATTCCAAAATTTTGTCGATTGCTTTAGCAAGCTTTTGGTCTTTGTCTGTGATTGTATTTCCATCATCATGCGTAGTGAGCTCGATCTCAACAGTGTTGTAGACGTTACTCCAATTCGGGTGATGCTGCTGAGACTCGGCTAAAAAAGCTACACGAGTCATAAAGCCAAATGCCTCCTGAAAATTTCCAAATTTGAATGTCTTCTTCAATTTATTGTCTTCTTCTTTCCACATGATTGATTGTATTAAAGTGATAACAAGCCTTCGATTTTCGAAGCCTGTTCATAGATTTCAATGATTTGATCGGACGAGTCCATCATGGACTTAATTGTTGTGCTCAGATATTTTCCTCCAGAGCTCGCTTTTAGCTCCATTTCATTTTTGGGAAAAAGTGCTGCGATTTCCTGCTCTTTTCCGTTTGGAACGATAAATTTAAACATATAAAGCATTGGAAACTGTCCGCTTGCTTCTAATTTCTCTTTAAATGAGGAAATATTAAAATCTTTTTTCATCCTAAACTCTGATTTGATCTTAAACAAAGAACCCATGCTGGTGGGCATGGGTTCAATTGATTTTTGTTTTCCTTAGAAGAATTTATAGCGATAGTCTTTCACATTTGCCAAATCTTGCAATGCCATCATAATCTGGTAGGATGTACGCTGCGAAGCATTCTGAGTCAATTGGCCTTGAAACCCGGAGTAATCTCCAATCTCAGCGGCAGGAGTAAGCGTATTTAAGCGCCCTACCACTACTCCAATATCTTCTTGAACAGCTTTGGTCAACTGACCTTCTTTGGTGCCAAAGATTGCTCCGATAGCCTTTGGTGCAAAACCTACACCCGGGATTACCGAAGTACTCAATTTCAAATCTGGAATCTGATTCAATGAAGCAGTCTCAGGGAATACTGCTTTCATTTCTTCAAGCGTGGCCAAGCCTTTTAGCTTAGATTGAATCAATGCTCCCTTCTTCTCATTTCTTACTTGAGTCTCTACTTGCTCTTTTACGTCTTCAAGTGCAGCGTCCCCTTCTTCTTTCTTGCTAACCAATGTAGCCACCAAGTAAGCATTCTCTAATTCAAATACCGGAGAAACTTCATCTGTAGAAGCTTCTGAAAAAGCCCATCTGATTACTTCTCTTGCATTTACAAGGTTATTGATATTTCTAGCATTGGCATCTAGGCTGTTTGCTTGGATGATCCGATAATCATCAGTTTCGGCATTTTCAGTAAATTGATTTCTGTTACCAGAATTCGCCGCAAAAGAATCTGCATTTCTGAATGCTTCATTCCTGGTACCATCACTTGCCACAAGCTCCTTCTCCAAACTAGCTACTTTGGTATAAGTAGACTTAGGCATCTCCGTCACTTCGATTATGTGGTATCCGTATTCTGTCTCCACTAGATTTGGAAGGAGTCCAATTGACCTTGCTGCATAGGCTGCAGTTGCGAAAGCATCTACAAAGTCCTCTTTTGCAAACCAACCCAAATCTCCACCATTTTGAGCAGAACCATCTTGACCATATTGTCTAGCTGCCACCGCAAGGTTTCCCGAGCTCTTTACCTCTGCAAGTACTGTCTCAGCCTGAGCTTTAACATCAGCTTTGGCTTCATCGCTCATATTTTCCGTGGAGAAGAGAATGTGTGAAGCTCTTAGTCGAGGAGTTCCTGTGTATTCTTCAGACACTTTATAAGATACAAAGCTTCCATTTGGCGTTATGAAAGGCCCATAAGTTTCACCTGCTGTAACTTGTCCCACATTGGAGCTCAAGTCTGAGGGAAGATCTTCTCCTGGCTTGAAAGTGTAAAATGCTGTAGGATTTTCTGAGTTTCTCACCACAAAAGAAGAATCATTAGTAGCGGCTCTCAATTCTCCAGTCAAAGCGGTAATTTCTTCAATGACGGATGCTGAATCTAGTCCACTTGGACGAATGCTGAAGCTTACATATTCTAAGTTAGCAGTGTTTCCCATTTTGAACTTGGCTTTATTTTTAGTCAAGTAAGCTTTCATTTCGCTTTCCTCCACTTTCACCTCATCATCCTTTACTGCATAGTAAGGAATGTAAAGGATTGAAGCATCTGCAATCGTATTTGCTGCTTTGTATTCCATTTTAGCTTCTGCTTGAGTGGTGAACTCAGAAGTTGCCAAAAGATTATCGTATTTGATTCGAAGACGAGAGCTCGCAAAAAGCTTCTCTTGCTGAGCCCAAAATGCCTGCTGCGCAGGATCCGCTGTCTCTAAAGATTGAAGGAAAGAAATCAACTGATTTTTATCGAATTCTCCCGTAGTAGGATTAACCAATTGCTGACGAAGTTCTGCAACGATGTTTTTACCCTGCACCATATCTACCAATTCTGCATCCGATACAGTTAGACCAAGTTTTGAATATTCTTCATCAAACACCCGCTCTACGATCATTGCTTGCCATGCTTGCTCTCGCACGGTAAGCATTTCAACTTCTGAAGGTACTCTTCCAGTTCGCTGCTGATATGCAAGTTTCACTTCTTCTACCTTTTGGATGTATTCCTCATAGGTAATATCCTCACCGGCTATTTCTCCGACGATGTTTTGGCTGGAATTCAGAAGTGAGGAATTTGGACTTAATAAATCACCTCCAAGGAGGAATAAAATTAACCCGCCGGCGATTACTCCGATTGCGAGACCTGTCCGCTGTCTTATTTGTTTAATTAACGCCATTATTGTTACTACGCTTTTTTAGGAGTCGCAAAATAATAGCATTAGTAACGAAATTCAAAATATATTCTGAATCAAAGCCTTATCTAAAAAATACCAGATGAGTTAATTTTGAGTCTAACTGTTTCAATTCGATGCTCTTGCTTGGTCATAATCGTGAAGGTATAAGGACCAATTGTGACGGATTCACCTTTCTTTGGAAGATTCTCAGTTAAGGATAAAATCAAACCAGAAAGGGTCTCAAAGTCCCCTATCGGTAATTCCCAATCATATTTATCATTCAAATAATCAATTTCCTGTCTTGCACTCAGGACATATTCCTGATCAGAAATCTTTTGCTCCATCAGATCATCGCTGTCATATTCGTCTTCAATTTCGCCGAAAATTTCTTCAATAATATCTTCCATAGAAACAATCCCACTCGTCCCTCCAAACTCATCCACCACCAAAGCCAAACTTTTTCGCTCCTGAATAAACTGGATCAATAACTCATTTGCCAAAGCAGATTCCGGAGCAATGATAATTGGGGTTAGGATTTCTTCGATGGTTTTTGGCTTTTTGAAAAGCTCCAGCTGGTGACAATAGCCAATTACATCATCGATGGTTTCACGATAAACGATGATTTTTGAATGTCCACTTTCTTCAAAAACTGCCTTAAGCTCTTCGATCGGATCATCGATCTCCACGCAAACTATATCTGTTCGAGGAACCATGCATTCACGGACTCGGACTGTTTTGAACTCGACTGCATTGTCAAAAATCTTGGTATCAATATCCACATGTCCTACTTCTTTGGCCTTGGATAAGTGGTTTTGGACAAAGCTATTCAGATCCGTTACGGTAAAAACCGGCCTGTCTTCGCTATATTCTAATCGCAAAACTTTTGTGATAAAAAATCTGGAAAGCCAAACGGTCGCCCAAACGATGGGATAAATCAACACATAAACCAACCAAAATGGGACTACAAAGAAATTCAGCATACTGTTTGGATTCAGCATAAAGAGGCTCTTTGGCAAAAATTCAGCGGTAATCAAAACAATCATTGTAGAGACAATGGTCTGCGAAAAAAGAATAAAACCTTCATTATTTAAGCTTGGGGGAAGATTCATTTTCAATGGATCCTCCATCAAATAGGCCATAAATATTCCATAGAGCACCAAGGAAATTGTATTACCCATCAAGGTAGTCCCAATAAATTGTCCTGGCCGCTGAACAAAGCCACTCAGTAATTTACCACTCAAGTCGCCTTGTTTATTCTCAAGTTCAATTTGGAGCTTATTGGAAGAAATAAAAGCAATCTCCATTCCTGAGAAAAAAGCCGAAAAAACCAGCGTGATAATCACATAAATCAAATAGGAAACTTCCATTTTAGGGTTTTTTGACTGCTTTTGATTTTTTCTTCCCAGCAGGAGGGTCTTGAGGTTTTTTTATTTTTCGGTACTGAAACCAAAATAACAAAGCCACCGCAAACATAAAAATAGCATAGGATGATTCTATTCCTACAGTTAGAGATTGATGCACCCCGATAATAATTAAAGCAAGGGATAATGAAAGAATAAGTGCGTCTGCGAGTTTCAAAGTTAAATAGCTAAGTGTTGATTGAGTAGAAAGGAAATTCCAGCAAGCGATTCTCGCTAATTACATCCCTTCTCCAGGAAGCAAGGTCCTAGAATCTCTTACATTCTTCAATTTATAATTCGAAAAGGAATCGTCAGACTCCATCCCAGTACCATTGAAAAGAGTTTGTTTCTCCTGAATCGTAACAAATTTATCAGTATATATTCGCTTCTCATTCGGATTCCAAAAAATTTCTTCGGTCTGAAGCTGTTGATCCTTGATTAAGTTCTTCACTTTCACATCTCCGACACCTTTATAAAGATTTTCCTCCTTTAGGTAATACCCTTTATTAGCACTCATTGTGGTGCCCAATGAGCCATCTTTTTCGAAAATTTGGATGTCTATTCCTTCCGGAAATTCAATATTTCCATTTGCAAACTCCAGCTGTTTCGGCGCTTTAAGGTCGGATCGAATGATCGCAGAATCACTTTGTACCAAATGGATATTGATGGACGTACTTATAGGCCCATCATATTCCTGCAAAGAAGACTTATCCACATCTTCCCGGCAGGAAAAACTGAAAACTATTAAAAAGAAGAAAAAAAGAGGGACTTTTGAATTGACTTCCATTTGTTAAAGATAATAGATATCCACATTTCTGTAAACTAAAAAAGGCAGTCGATTTGACTGCCTTTTTTTAAATAATATTAGAAACTAGTCTCTTGTCGCTAAAGTAACCGACTCACCAATCCAGCATCCGGTGTTTAGCGTAGCACCTACCTGAAGACCTTCTGTAAATAATTCCTCTTTAGAAGGGAATCGAGCTCTTGCATTTGCCATTCCTTGGGAATCACCTCCACGTTGGTAAGCATTATAAGCAGCGATATAGATTGAATAATCTCTTGCTCGGCTTTCGCCACCCTTACAGTCATTGAATGAGTTCATATACATTCCACCGATTAGTGAATACACATCTGAAGTCTTAGAGTTATCCAAATCAGCAGCTTCTCTAGCAGCAGACCTTGCGGCTGACTTTTTCCCTTGTCTTGCATAGATTTTTGCAAGCTCCATCTTAGCATCAGACTTCTGAGTTGGGTTCTCAGCTAGTGTGTAAGCCTGACCCCACATATTTTCAGCTTTTTCAGACTGTTCTTCCTGCATGTATCTCATTGCAATTACCTGCGAGGTAGAGAAGCTTGGCTCTTTGGCATGTTTCATCTCCAATGCTATTAAGAAAACTGCAGAAGAATAACACTTATACTGCACAGAATAATTAAAAATCTGATCAGCCAATACTTCATTGGTTGGATCAGCTTTTAATTTCGCTCCCATGATATTCTCAATGAAATCACAATCAATCAAATCCATAGCTACAAGGAGTTGCTCCATGTTGCCTTTTTGACCAGAAACATCCGTTCCATTAGTACCCTCAGCATCTAGGATCGCATTTAACTCATCATACATAGTCAGTATCTCATCTCCTCTGTAGGCTTGGTGATAAGCAAAGTTTCTGTACACCAAATTGAAGTAGGCAGGAACCAACTGATAACTAATTTTTCCATTTATTTCCAAAGCTTTCTCGAAATCCGCCACAGGAATTTTCAATTTATCTTTGTTGTCCTTATAAAACTGGTATCCATAATAGGCCTTGTTTTCTATCCAGTTTGACTCGTTACCAAATATTTCACCTCTTTTGGAATAGAGAGCAATAACAGAATCTTGGTAAACAGTAATCTGTGCGGCATCCGTAATTTCTTTGGCAGCGCCATCGTAAATAGCCACTCCATTGATATAAATGGATTCATTCAAATTTGGAACATTTATAAGTAGCCAATATAAAGGCTTAGTTGCCGATACAAATTGGTCAGACTTCATATAGTCTACATAGGCTGCATTGTATTCTCTAGCCTTTGCTTCCATGGCTACATCTGATGGCCAATTCCAGTCTTGAGCTTGAACCATACCTGCCAGAAGTAGTGCAGATAGACTTAGTAGTGTCGCTTTAAGTTTCATCTTATTTTATTCGGTTTAATTAGGAAGCAAATTTTAAGGATATTAATCGTTCTAGCAAAGGATTCAACCCAAGTGGCAAATGATTGTTTTATTTATTCAAATACACGCTTGTAGAACCAACTGTTGTCATTCAGCGAAAACCCAAAGGTAAAATTAATATAGTTTTCGCGGATCAGACCATTTTGTGTCGTTCCTCGTTGACCTACCTTCATAGCTAAGTTCATTAAAGACAATTGATTCAGTGGTAATGACGCTCCAAAGTTGATGCCAAGATCATTGATATTAGTGCTGTTCAAATAATAAGGAGTTTGGATAAATTCGACTCCAAAACGGTAAGTACTTCGCTTCAGAGGGCTATCAATTGCCAAATAATTTGGCACAATTTGCATCCCAAATCCAACCTTAATAGCCTCTTTCAACTGAGTTGGATCATCTAAAAATGAGCGATACTGTTTAAAATCTTGATACTGAGCCTCCAATCCAATCGCATATTTATTCACCTTCTCGAAGGTGAATCCAAAGCCATAACGATTTGGAATATAGACACTTCCTGGCTCGTCATTGGCAATCAAATCTCCGTCGGTATCCAAGTTATTTGCCTGTCCAAATGCAGCAAGCTTTGCGAAAGCTTTACCATTGACATTTCCCAGACTTTCATAGATTGCTCCAAAGTGTAAATTGTTCTTTGGAGATAGTGGAATCATGTAATGAGCACCCAGTTTGATACCCACATCGGAAACTGTTAATCTTTCATAATATTCAGTTGGAATCCCTACATCGACTCCATCCTGGTCTGTTAAACTTAATTGATTAGTCCTGATGGTAGATCCAAATAGGTATGAGCCATGAATGCCAAGACTTAGGTTTTTAGCAACTACAAAGCCCATATTCAAATAGGCCTCTGAAATCCCACCATCGCCTTCTATGTAGTTCAAGGCATTGATGGTAGCATTATTTACCTGACTCTCAATCAGCAAGCGATAGTTTACGCTAGTAATTTGATTCAATCCTAAGCCCAGGGTAGTTTTTCCTGATTTGATAGGCAGTGAAAAGGCTACATAAGAAAGTCCACCTCCATCAACGTCAGAAGTTTCAATTCCGTTATTAGCCTTGATTTTTTTGTAATTCATTGCCGCTTGGAAATTGAATATGGTATTTCGGGTAGTTAAAGCGGGATTGACCACATTGACCCCCCAACCAGTACCATAGCTGATTCCTAGCCCACCCATTCCCTGATTGGTGGTGACTCCAGAATAGTTAAACTCCCCAATACCCAAGGCACTGTAGGTTGATGCACTGGATTGCGCCATGGCTTCGTTAAATAAGAAAAGGGTGCTTAATACACCCAGAAATTGCAATTTGACTTTACTCAACATTGTGGTTTAGAATAACATTCAGTCCATGAAGAACTAAATTTGGGACTACAAATATGTGGTCTTTTACTAATGAATCAAAAGATTGTGCATCTCCACCGCAAACAAAGACCTCTATTTGCGGATATTTTTCTTGATAAGCCTTGATCTGTCCCATTATTTCATGATCTACTCCAGACCAGATTCCGATCTGCATACAACTAACAGTAAAGTCTCCAATTAATTCGCTTGGCCTGTTTTTTAATTCCACAAGTGGTAGCCTTGCAGTAAAATCCTTCATCGCTCTCGCTCGCATCGCTAACCCTGGACTGATTGCTCCGCCTAGGAATACTCCTGACTGATCCACTAGGTCAAAGGTGATGCAGGTACCAAGATCAATTGACAAAACTGGTTTTTGGTTTACCATGGTCCATGCACCTATAGCAGCAGCGATCCGATCCAAACCCAGCGTTTTAGGAGAACCGTACTTATTTCCGATCGGCAATTTGGTATCATGATTGAAAATTTGAAACTCGAAGGGAAGGAAGCCCTTCAATTCCGATTCAGTCCACTTCACCGAACTTACCATGGATTGCTCAAATCTTAATTTTCCCCAAAACTCAAGTGCTTCATCAAGATTTAAATGGGCAAATTCATGTTGAAGCTCTTTCTTATCAAAAAGAGCCGATTTAATTCGAGTATTACCGATATCAATGATCAGATTAGCCAAGTGAGCTAGATTAGTTTGCAAATTAGCTATTATAAAAAAGCCGGCATTTTATCGCTGTTAATTTATCTTTGCAACTGCCCATACTTAACAAATATTAACCCATGGACTCAAAAAGCTTCACTGTAATAGGACTAATGTCTGGCACATCAGGAGATGGGCTAGACTTGGCCTTGGTAAAATTTACCAAATCAACAAGCTGGTCCTACGAGATTCTGGCAGCTGAAACGGCTCCTTTTCCTTCAGAAATTGAAGTGGATTTGATGCGCTCCCATCTGCTTTCAGCAGTAGAACTAGCACTTTTGGATGTGTCCTTTGGAAAATGGATGGGGGATCAGGTGAATACATTTAAGGCTAAAACCCAGATCAAGCCCGATGCGATTTGCAGTCATGGGCATACTGTTTTTCACCAACCGGGTAAAGGATTGAGTCTCCAAATCGGGAATGGCTGGGCACTTCATCGACAAACTGGATTAAAAGTGATCAATGATTTCAGAATGTTGGATGTACAGTTTGGAGGTCAGGGAGCTCCTTTAGTTCCGATAGGCGACCAGCTATTGTTTTCTGATCAAGATTTCTGCATTAACCTAGGAGGAATTGCAAATATTAGTATGAACCATCAATCCCAGCGAATCGCCTTTGATACCTGTCCGTTTAATCTCTTATTGAATGACCAAGCTCGAAAACTGGGTAAAAATTATGACGATCAGGGCAAATGGGCAAGTGAAGGAAATTGCGATGAAGAACTTCTAAATATGCTAAACGAACTTCCTTTCTATAAAAATACTGCTGCCAAGTCATTAGCAAGAGAAGATTTGGAGCTAGACTTCAATCCACTTATCAAAAACTCAGGTCTTGATCCGAAATCAATTTTGGCAACTCTGGTTCGTCATTATGCATTTCAAATCGGAAAAGTCATTCGAACTTATTCGAGCACCCAAAGCCCAAAGGTACTACTCACGGGTGGTGGCGCTTATCATACTTTTTTTATCCAAGAACTTACGCACGAATTGAAGGGGGAAATTTTGCTTTCTCCCGCAGATAGCCAACTTATTGAATTTAAGGAAGCATTGGTTTTCGGATTTCTGGGGGTACTTCGATCGGAGGGTGAAAATAATTGTCTTCGCTCCGTTACAGGTGCAAGTCAAGATTCCTCTGGGGGAATGATTTTTGGCTGAGTCACCAATCGTCCAAGACTGACTAGGTGCGGCTATTAATTTCTCTATTTTTGCTGGGCAATAATAAACCCAAATATGCATGCTTAAATTATTAAAGAAGTTCGAAAATAAACAGCCCGAGATTGTATTCGAGTGGAGCGACAGCGAATCAGAAGCAGAAGGGTGGGTAGTCATTAACTCCCTTCGAGGAGGAGCAGCAGGTGGCGGTACCCGAATGAGAAAAGGTCTTGATAAGCGAGAAGTTGAATCTTTAGCCAAAACCATGGAGGTGAAATTCACCGTTTCAGGCCCAGCTATTGGAGGTGCAAAATCAGGAATCAACTTTGATCCGAATGACCCTCGGAAAGCGGGTGTTTTGGAAAGATGGTATAAGGCAGTCATGCCTTTGCTAAAAAACTACTACGGGACGGGTGGAGATATGAATGTGGATGAGATCCATGAAGTCATTCCTATCACAGAATCTTTTGGACTTTGGCACCCGCAAGAGGGAATTGTCAATGGACATTTTCATGCCACAGAACCCCAAAAAATTCGAAAAATAGGACAATTAAGACAAGGAGTTTCCAAAGTTTTGGAAGATCCAAATTTTACCCCCAATGGTAAAAAGCGCTACATGGTAGCAGATATGATTACTGGCTACGGGGTATCGGAAGCCGTGAAACATTATTATCAACTGTGGGGAGGTGAACTGAAAGGTAAGCGTGCGATCATCCAGGGATGGGGAAACGTAGGTGCGGCAGCGGCATGCTTTCTGGCAGTTGAAGGAGTAAAGATCGTAGGAATCATCGATCGAGAAGGCGGCCTCATCAAAGAGGAAGGCTATACTTTAGATGAAATCAGAGAGTTATTTCTAAATCGCTTAGGCAATAAACTGGTTGCTCCTGACTTAATTCCATTTGAAGAATTAAATGAAAAGATCTGGGACCTGTCCAGTGAGATTTTCATTCCAGCAGCAGCATCCAGACTAATCACCCAAAAACAAGCTGAGCGAATGGTATCCGCTGGACTGGAAGTAATCTCATGTGGCGCAAATGTTCCTTTCGCAGATTCTGAAATCTTCTTTGGCCCAATTGGAGCCTGGTTAGACGATCGGATTGCATTAATTCCTGATTTTATTGCTAATTGTGGAATGGCCAGAGTATTTGCCTACCTGATGAGTGATAAAGCAGAAGTGACTGATCAAGCTATTTTCGATGATGTCAGCCAAACCATCAGAATAGCTTTGGAAAAAACAGCCGCAGAAAATCCAGGAAAAACCAAACTCGCAGAAAGCTCCTTTAAAATAGCTTTAGCACAACTCGTGTAATTTCGGGCTTGTTCTATGGCCTGTAGGTATTAATTTTTGACTAATTCCTGCGGGTCAAATAAGTAGTGGTGTGGGATTTCACCCAAAATCTGTAGTTTCGCGAAGACCGTTTAGTAAAATTTCCCAAATATTATCTCTTAAATTAGCGATCTAGATTACCCAGCAGACCCTATTCAATAAATGAAGAATTTTATCTTAAGTTTTTCCATCTTTTTCGGAATTTTATTCTTTGGAGGATACCAAGGGCAAGCTGTATTCGCACAAAGCACTGGAATTGAAGTGTCGCAGGATTCAGTCGCAGATGACCAAGATCATGCATCTACAACTGACGCTCATGGAGAAGGGGAAGAGGTCCAGGAATCGGAACATGCTGCTCCAGTTTGGCTAGTGATTCCATTTGTGATGTTACTGTTAATGATTGCAACTGGACCGCTATTTTATGAGCATTTCTGGCATAAGAATTATCCAAAAATTGCGATAGGTCTGGCAATTCTGGTGGTGTTTTATTACCTCTTCATCTTGGAGAACGTACATAGCCCCGTTCATGCCATGGCAGAATACGTGCAGTTTATAGCCCTTTTGGCCTCACTTTATATTGCCTCTGGAGGAATTTTAATTGAGATTGATAAAAAAGCAACTCCGCTAGCCAATGTCACACTGCTACTGATCGGTGCATTGATCTCTAACCTTATTGGAACAACAGGTGCCTCCATGCTTTTGATCCGACCTTTTATTCGCTTAAACAAAGGCAATATTCAAGCTTACCACATTATCTTTTTCATCTTC
Source organism: Planctomycetota bacterium (assembly GCA_047612305.1). Classification (GTDB taxonomy): domain Bacteria; phylum Bacteroidota; class Bacteroidia; order Cytophagales; family Cyclobacteriaceae; genus Algoriphagus. The sequence goes on from JBLGAM010000003.1 coordinate 37,888, forward strand.
ATGGTGAGTAATATTGGTGGTTCATTGACTCCAATCGGAGATCCGCCGCTATTTCTAGGATTCCTGAAAGGCATCCCATTCTTCTGGACTTTGGAGCATAATTGGCCAGCCTGGATCTTTGCATTGCTTCTTTTGGGGGGAGTATTTTATCTGATTGACAGAAAACTAGGAAGGACAACTGAGGATTTTGAACAGGAGGAGATTTCTTATACCAATAAGTTTACCTTGATTGGAGTCAGAAATTTCGGTTGGCTATTTATCATCATTTGCTCCGTATTTCTAGATCCAAACGTCATCGAAGGAGTACCGGCAATTCATTATGAAGGTCAGAAATTCTCCTATATCAGAGAACTCATTATGCTTTCGGTTGGCATCTTTTCCTACAAGTTTGCAGATCAAAGGGCGATCAAAGGAAATGAATTCAATTTCGAACCGATTCGAGAAGTGGCCTTTATTTTTATTGGGATATTCGGCACTATGATGCCGGCATTAGAGCTGGTGGGCATTTTTGCCAAGTCGCCTGAGGGAGCAGCTTTGATCACTCACAACACCTTGTATTGGGGAACAGGCGTACTATCTGGATTTTTGGACAATGCTCCAACATACCTGAATTTCTTAGCAGCTGCTATGGCCTCCGAAGGAGCTTCAATTAATAATATAGCAGAAGTCCGAGCCTTTGCCGCTGACGGCTATCCAGATTCGGCGTTCGAGTTGATGGCAATAGCTGTAGCGTCTGTGTTCTTTGGAGCAATGACTTATATCGGAAATGGACCAAACTTTATGGTAAAGTCCATTGCTGAACAAAGTGGTATCAAGATGCCTTCCTTCTTCGGATATATTATCAGGTTTTCACTTCCGATTTTACTGCCCATATTATTTTTAGTTTGGCTCGTCTTCTTTGCTTTCGCTTAAAGACAAGCCTCTTTATATCTAAAACAATCCACCAAGTAGTCATTCACCAGGCCTGTGGCCTGCATATGGTCATAGGTGTAGTGCTTCCTAAGAATTTGAATCCTCTGCTAGCTTTTATCCTAATCAGTATTATGCAAGCGAAGTCAACGATTTTCTTAAAAGAAGCTTTTTGAAAATAAACTATTATATTAGATAGAGCAAAAATTGAATATTTTCCCTGATAAACAATGATGACCAAGCATTCCTTACTAATCTTCAGTCTTCTCTTCCTACTATCGTGCACGGATGAGGACTATTTGCCTAAAGGGAGTCAGTTGCTTCTGAATCCGAATTTATCTTTATATCCAGACTCGGTTTTTCCGTGGGCTCCATTGATTCCAAATGAAATCCAGTTCGGAGTGAGCCGAGAAGTTTTCTTGACAGGAAATCGATCTCTTTTCATCGAAAATAAGGAAAGAAGTACTGCTCAATCTGCATCTTGGACTCAAACCTATACAGGGCCAATGCCTGCTCCTGGAAGTACTGTAGAACTTTTAGCCTTTGTAAAGGGTGAAAATGTCAGGGATTTAACTCTTGGGGGAAGGGTTTTTATTTTAATTCAAGTTTTTCCTCAAAAGGATAGCCCCGGAAGTGCTGGAGGTACAAATGAACAGCTATTGCAGGGAGATTTTGATTGGCTACTACTCAAGGCCACTTTAGAAAATTTTCCCAAAGAAGCGGAGAGTATACGAGTCCGTTTGGTGGTACCAACCTTAACTCTCGGGAAAATTTATTTTGATGAAATCAGTCTTTATTCAAGGTAAAGTCCAGCTTAGGAACTCTGCAGTCTTTTCACCTCTTCGTACCGAAAGCAATCCACCAAATGGTCATTGACCAAACCAGTGGCTTGCATGTGGGCGTAAAGTGTGGTGCTTCCTAAAAATTTGAATCCACGCTTTTTCATGTCCTTTGCCAATCGATCCGACTCTGGAGTAGTGGCAGGTGCATTTTCTCCAAGTTTTAAAGAATTTTGAATCGGTTTCCCGCCTACAAAACCCCAAATATAATTCGAGAAAGATCCGAATTCCTGCTGCACTTCCATAAAGCGCTTGGCGTTGTTGATCGCTCCTTTGATTTTCAAAATGTTTCGGATGATGTTTTTATCCTGAAGTAATTCCTCCACGTAGTTTTCTGGAAATTCTGCCACAATCTCATAATCAAAGTCCGCAAAAGCATTCCGATAACCTTCTCGCTTTTTCAACACAGTGGACCAACTAAGTCCTGCCTGAGCGCTTTCCAAAACCAAAAACTCAAAATGTGTCCGATCGTCAACGACCGGGACGCCCCACTCGGTATCGTGATAGGTAACGTATTCGGCAAAGCCGAGACACCATGGACAACGGATTTTGGAGTCTTCTGGGCTAAATTTGGGTTTCATATCGTAGATTTTAAATAAAAGTAAGAGATAATTGGGATGCTGAAAGGGATCGACTTAATTTTTGAATTGAATCTACAAAATCCAATGATTGCCACCTCTACCCTAGAAATCAGCGCCAAAGCTTACCGACAAAACATCAAGTATATCCGATCAGAAATAGGTCCAGAACCAGTTATTTCTGCTGTGGTCAAAGGCAATGCTTATGGCCATGGAATTTCACAGATGGTCGAAATCGCAGAAAAAGCCGGAGTTCGACACTTTAGTACTTTCAGCTCCGATGAAGCTTTGGAGGTATATCAACATTCTAAAAAAGGATCACAAATCATGATCTTGGGGATGTTGTTTTTGGAGGAATTGGAGGAGTTGATCCGAAAAGGAATCAGCTTTTATGTATTTGACTTTGAGCGATTGGAGGCTGCGATTGCTGTTTCAAAAGCCATTCAAATCCCTGCAAAAATGCATATTGAGGTGGAAACGGGTTTTCACCGGACTGGCTTTGATTGGAAGTTCCGGGAGAGGTTGGCCTTAAAACTGGAGGAAAATTCTAGCTTTATTACACTGGAAGGACTATGCACACATTTTGCAGGGGCCGAGAGTGTGAGTAACTTCGTTCGAGTCAAAAAACAGATTACTTCCTACCATGAGTTTAAAGATTTCTTTTTGGGACATGGTTTAGCTTTCAATAAATTTCACACCGCCTGCTCTGCTGCCACGCTGATTTTTCCAGAAACAATTATGGATATGGTCCGAATCGGAATAGCAGGATATGGGTTTTGGCCCACCAAAGAAACCTATTTTGCCAAGCTCCAAGACCTCCCAAAAAACAATAAAAACCCACTTAGACGACTGATTACATGGAAAAGTACCGTCATGAGTCTCAAGGATGTGAAAATGGGAGAGTTTGTTGGCTATGGCAATAGCTACATGGCTCTGACCGATATCAAGATGGCAATCATACCAATTGGTTATGGTCATGGATTTAGCCGTCTCTTAAGTAATCAAGGCCAAGTATTAATCCAAGGGCAATATTGCCAAGTCATCGGCACGGTGACTATGAATTCGATTGCGGTAAATATTACTAAAGTGAAAAATGTAAAAAACGGTGACGAGGTGATTTTAATTGGAAAACAGGGTGGAAAAGAAATTACGGTGGCTTCTTTTTCAGAGTCAACCCAACAGGTTAATTATGAGTTGCTGACCAGATTGCCAAAGGATATCCCGAGGAAAATTATTTCTTAATAAAAGATATTCCTGATTTCTAAAGGAAGGTACTTCAAGGTCTTTGTGAAATTTTAAGACTTTGTTTATGGATTTTCTCCTTAGGAGTTCCATATTTTCCAAGCTGCTTCTGCCTGAAGGATGAGCATTTCATAACCATTTTTGGCTTTGCCTCCTTTTTCAAGGCAGGCTGACATCAAGCGTGTTTCTGAAGGGTTATATACTAAATCATAGAGCCAATTGGCTGAGGTCAAATGCTCAGCAGGAATGTTTGGCATCCCTTCAGCTTTCGGATAAGTCCCCACAGGGGTAGTATTAATGATGAGCTGGTGTGTTGTGAGGTAATTTGGGTTTTGATGTAAATCTTCATAAGTGATTAGCCCTTGTTTTGGCGTTCGGGAAACACTTAAAAAAGGAATACCCAGCTCTTTCAACGCTTGAATTACTGCTTTTGAAGCGCCTCCAGTTCCAAGTACCAACGCTTTTGGCCTAAGATCTCCTAGCCAATTTACCAATGAGTTTTTGAATCCAATGTAATCGGTATTATTTCCGACTAATTTCCCGTTTTGAATCGTAATGCAATTAACAGCCCCGATTTCAGCACAAGCCGGATCCAGCTCATCCATCATGCCCAGTACCTGTTCTTTGTAAGGAATAGTCACGCAGACCCCTTCCAAATCGGGATTCTCAGCCAGAATGGCTTTGATTTGGAACACCTCTGGAATTTCATATAATTCGAAGCTGCAATCCCGGATTCCCTCCTTTTCGAACTTTTCTGTGAAGTATTTCTTCGAAAAAGAATGTCCCAAAGGAAAACCGATCAAGCCGAACTTTCTCATGATTTCTTTAGATAAGCTACCAATTGATCAATTCCTATTACCAAAAAAATCCCAAATAAGAATCCTGCGATAGCCATTCCCATTTGTGGTTCCAAGCCTGTCTGCTCAAGGTATTGACCTGGAAAAAGGTTGCTGGTCAAAAACGGTTTTTGCTCTCCAGTGGATGAAGTCCGAAAAGCTGTGACAACTTTCCAAGGCCAAAGCTTATTCATTGAACCCAACATAAATCCTGAAAGCAAGCCGATTGTTATGACGTAATATTTTTTGAGAAACCAAGAAATCACTTGGCTAAAAGCTAGGATTCCAACGACACAGCCCGAAGCGAATAATGCCAGCGTGACAACATCCCGATCTCCTACTGCTTTCAAAATCATCTCGTATTTTCCCAAAATCAATAATAAAAAACTACCGCTAATTCCTGGTAAAATCATAGCACAGATCGCGATTGCGCCAGAGACAAAAGTAAACCAAGCTGCTTCTGGGGTGCTAGTTGGGGGAAGTTCAGTGATGAAATAGGCCCCAACAGTTCCTATTACTAACGCCACGATCACACCCAAATGCCAACGCTTAATCTCACGTAGGATCACGAATGCGCTGATTAGAATCAAACCACAGAAGAAAGACCAAAGTAGAATCGGATGCTCATCCATCAAATAAGTAATGACTCGGGACAGCGAAAAAATACTGGTCAATATTCCCAATAAAAGGCTGAGCAGAAAGGTGCCATTGACCGCTCTATAGAATTTTTTTATCTCGAGCTTAAGAAGCAACTTTAAATTTGCTCCAGTAAATGAATTGATGCTATCGAGCAACTGCTGATAGATGCCTGTGATCAAAGCAATCGAACCGCCAGAAACTCCTGGAACGATATCAGCTGCGCCCATTGCCATACCCTTAAAGAAGGTAAGGAGGTACTTTTTTATTAATTCCATGGTCAAAAATAAGGGCTGATCAGTAAGTACCAATCAGCCCATTTGGAGTAGGTTTTTATAATTTGATCTCTCCTAGAAAATGGTCGAATGTATCTCCCCTTAGTCCTAGACGAATTGTTTCGAGTGGGATAATTTCTGAAGGGCTGATATTTCCAAGGTTCACATTGGCACCAATCAGTTTGATAAACCAAACCTGCTGAGATTTGATAGGAGCTTCCCAGATGATCCGCTCCTCAGGGATTTTAGTTAGAATTTCTTCCACCAATCCTTGTCTCACTTCTCCTGAGTCTCTAAATAGGCCGACGTTACCGCCCTCTCTTGCTTCTCCGATCACCTTCCAGGCACCGGCATCAAGCTCTTTTTGCATTTGCTCGATCCATTTGTATGGAGGGATGATTTTGGCGGCATCTTTGGAGCCAACCTCGGAAAGTACAGTGACTTGCTTCGCTAATCTCGTGATGTACTCACATTTCTTGTCGTGATTGAGGGAAATAGATCCGTCTGAAACTTCTGCGAAGTTCAGGTCATATTTATCCAATAATCTACGGTAGTCTTCAAATTGTCCTCTGACGATAAATGCCTCAAACAGTGTCCCACCGAGATATACCGGAATTCCCGCCTCACGGTAAATAGCTAGCTTTCTATCCAAATGCTTGGTGACATAAGATGTAGCCCAACCGAGTTTTACTATATCTACAAAATCCGAACAGCTATCTACAAAATCTTCCGTCTCTCTCACAGATAAACCTTTATCCATGGCCATAGTGAATCCAGAAGTTCGAGGTTTTTGAGTTCGAACGGGAATGTTATTCAGAACGTAATTCATTTGCAAGGTTTTTAATTAGACTTCGGGATTTTTACCCCGATACTGGGAAATGATCTTATAAATTGCCTTTTGCTTTTTCAATTCTGGCATCAGGTTGTATAAGATCGTATGCTTTTCAAAGTCCAAAGTTAACCCATTTTCTAAAAATGAAAACGCCTCTTTATAATTGCCCATTTTAATCTGATATACGACCATACGATAGTAGAGTTCTGCGGATTCGGGAAGCTCTTCGATTCCTTCTAAGGTGACATCGATGGCCTCCTCAAATCTATTCTGCTCGAAGTAGATCAAGGCAAGGTTGACATAAGTCTCCATTATGCCTGGCTCAAGATTGATGGCTTCCTCATAGGCTTCTGAGCTTGCTTCCATATTGCCAAGGTTAAACTCCGCATCGGCTAAGCCTACCCAGTAGTTTGCATTTTCCTTGGTAAGCTTCAATGCTTTTTTGAAATAATGAATCGATTCGAAAAATTTCTCCTTCTTGAGCATGCACATCCCTAATCCAAACCATGCATCATCATATTCCTCATCGAGTTTGGCTGATTTTTTAAAATACTTAAACGCCTCATCAAGCTTACCTAGCTTTTCATAGGCTGCACCCATATAGCAGCAGTTCTCAGCATTTACTCCCTCACAGTTAATGGTGTTTTGATAGGCTTCCAAAGCGAGCTCAAACTGCTCCGTATTCATCAACGCATTTCCAAGATTGAAATAGGCGGATGCAAAGGCATCATCAATTAGAAGCGTATATTCATATGCTTTTATAGCCTCTTCAAATCTCCCCAGCCTATTATATACTACCCCAAGATTATACCAAGCTCCAGCACTGTAGGGATCTTGATCGATAAACTCTTGATAGAAATCTAATATTTCATCAAAAGAGCCTTCTTCCTCAGTAATCATCGCTAGCTGAAACAAGGCGTCTTCATGGTTGATTCGAAGTTTTACAGCTTCTTTGAAATAATAACTCGCCTTGTCGTTTTTGCTTTGAATCCTGTAGAGATTGCCAAGTGAATAATACACTTCAGCCTTGTCCTCAGCAAGTGGTAAAAACCGCTCTAGAAGATCAATCCCTTCTTGATGAGTTCCTTCTAAAATATGGGCGTTAGCCAATGCCAGAATAATTTCCTCATTATTCGGAGAAATATTGTTAATATTTTCAAGAATGCCCATTCCTTCTTCTAATTCGTCATTGAAGATTAGGCATTGGGCCTTGAGCAATTTAATTTCTACGGAAAAAGGGAATTTTTCTAGGCAGTATTCAGAGGCTCTTAGCGCTTTAAGAAATTTTTGTTGGTCGAAGTAAAAACGGATGATGTCCTCCAGTTCCTCTTCTTCAAAATATAGATCCAGATTGGATTTTAGGGAATTTTCAAATCGCTCGACTAGCTTTTTATCATTTTCCCAATCATGCTCATGATCTCCTGTCATTCGAATACATTAAGGTTTACATAAGTTACCAAATAATTTTTTCTCTCAAAATCTGGCCTTGTTATTTTTTTACTCTTTTCAAAAATTTACCCCGCGTTAAATTCTTGAGTTTAACTAACCCCAATGCTTTCAAATAAGTTTACCTAGCCCAGTGAAATGTGTCAGTCAACTCTCGGTACTTATATTTCAGTAGACGAGTAGTTTTGTTATTATTAAAAAATATGCTTTGCTGAGCTAATTTGGCTGTTTTCTTATTTAGAGGGCTTTTGCTCAACCCAAGTTTTCGAAGCACTACATTTAATAAAACGACCGTTCCCAAGAGCCAAAAATTAATGGCTTTGGTAGGGCTTGGCTTTCCAAATACTTTCCCCATAGTTTGAAAAAATTCTCGATAAGAAATCGACTCTTTGTTCAAAATGAATCTCTCCCCCCAAGCTTCTTTTTCATAGAGTTGGAAGGTTTGATGAGCAGCATCTCTCACATCGATGTAATTGATAGACCCAATAGGATAGTACCTGTTTTTTTCCAGAACATAATGATAAATATCAGTACTGCTTCGATCGTCGCTTACCTTTCCTAATAAGATAGAGGGATTGACGACCATGAGCTTCAGGCCTTCCTGCTCACCGCGCCAAGCTTCCAATTCCCCGTGATATTTAGAATTAGCATAAGCCGTATTCTGCGGAGAATCTATCCATTTAAAGTTTTCATCCACTTCTTTAAATTCTGCGCTTCTACCTATTGCGGATACAGAACTTACATGAATCAAGTTTTTGACTCCAGCTAGAAGCATTGCATTAACCAAGTTGGTCGTGCCTTCAACATTCGTCTGGTAAAGCCTTTTCTCATCCTTTTCATCAAAAGAAACCAAACCTGCTGCATGAATCACCAAATTTATATCGCCAAGAATCTCATCGAGCAAGTCCAAATCTGAAAGATCACCTTCATGCCAGATCACCGGAAAATCAAAATCTTTAGTGAGTCTCTTTGAGGAACTGGCGCGAATTAATCCATGAATCTCCCCGAGTTTTGAAAACTCCGTTGCTAAATAGCTTCCAAATAATCCCGTGATACCCGTAATCAGAATTTTCATATCGGTCAGGTCAGAGGGAAGTATTCATCCACCTGGCTTGCTTGATTTGGGAATAGGACTTATTCTTCGGAAGCGTTTCAAGCACATCTAAGTACCTTACATTATGGCAGTCAGTTCCTAGAAACTTAACTAAATCACGCTCCAACAAGCTTTCTGTAAAATCTTTGACTGGCTTGGAGTAAAAACCGGTAAGTGAAAGAAGGTTGACTTGAAATAAAATTTTTCGGTCGGCCAGATCCTCTAATAATCCCTTGTCAGCAAGTAAATATTGATAGCGCTCGGGGTGTGCCAAAATCGGTTTATAACCCGACATTTCAAGCTGAAACATAGTCTCCAATAGCATCTGAGGCTTATTTATAAATCCTGTCTCAACCAAAATATAATTTTCGCCAAAGGTCAACAATCTCTCGCCATCCTTGATCTTTTCAAGCAAAATCTCATCCATGTAATACTCAGCCGCAGCCTCAATCTCAATTGAAATACCCTCAGTTTTTACTGCTTTGCGGAGATCTTCTAACCCCATTGAAATGATTTCAGGAGTATTTTTGTAATACTCTGTCATAATATGTGGCGTGGTGATGATCTTTCGTAAGCCATAGCTTGATAACCTCTTGATAAGTTCAAGAGACTCTTCCATAGTCTTTGACCCATCATCAATTCCAGGGATTAAATGAGAGTGCATATCTACCTCAAGCCAACTCAAATCGAGTACTTCTATCTGCTCCGGCGTCCCCCTCAAAAAATCTAATATCCCCATTATAATCCTCCTTCTTCTAGTCTAAATTCATTTAATGTCGGCCAAAGTTCATCTTTTTCCGAAACCAGCGGCTCGGTTACAGCCCACTCAATTGCTAACTCAGGATCACTCCATAAAATTCCACCTTCACTAGCTTTATCGTAATAGTTAGAACATTTATATACAAAGATAGCATCTTCTAAAACAGCAAATCCATGTGCAAATCCATCAGGAATATAAAGAAGATTACTTTTTTTGGCATCCAAAACCGTCAAATACGATTGACCAAATGTTGGCGATCCTCTCCTCAAATCCACGGCAACATCTTGGACGGAGCCTTGTATCACTCGTACTAATTTGGCTTGGCTAAATTCTCCTCGCTGAAAGTGAAGTCCTCTTACCGTTCCCGCAGCTGAAAAGCTTTGATTATCTTGAATCCATCTATGATCTAGATTTAGATCATCAAACCAATCATCGCGGTAGGATTCAAAGAAATATCCTCTTTTGTCAAGAAATTTTTTGGGGAGAATCTCTAAGAGACCCGTTATCGGTGTTTGAACTAGCTGCGCCATTTTTTAAAAACGTTAGAAATTAGGTATTCATGAGGCAAAATAACCACCTAAGAATAGACTATCCTAACCATTTGTGTTGAAATATGACGAACTTTACTGATTCTCCTTGGATTTTTAACGAAATTTTAGTTTTAGAGACTGGGAAGAAAAACCGAACGGTTTTTGCTTCGAATGCATTACAAAAGAAAAGGATACGAATGGGTAAATTTTCAAGAAAACTCCAAAAACTACACGATACCTCAGTCAAAGAGCCAACTGCAGTTCTTGTCAGTATAATTAGACAATACCAAAGCGAGGTGGTCACAGCCGAATATTTGGATGAATTGGCATTTCTTACCGAAACTTTAGGGGCAAAAACGGTATATCGTTTTACCCAAAAAATGGAAAAGCCTGACATCAAGACTTTTGTAGGATCTGGTAAACTAGCCGAAATACTTTCCTACGTCACGCATTTCGAAGTAGATATGGTCATCTTCGATGATGATCTATCGCCTTCCCAAATGCGAAATTTGGAGGACGAACTTAAAGTTAAAATCTATGATCGCTCTTTATTGATATTGGATATTTTCCTCAATAGAGCCCAGACGGCTCAAGCAAAAACTCAGGTTGAGCTAGCAAGATTTCAATATTTACTTCCAAGATTAACTAATATGTGGACTCACTTGGAACGTCAGCGAGGTGGCACAACCACGCGAGGGGGATCCGGTGAAAAGGAAATTGAAACAGATAAGCGAGATATTAGAAATCGGATCACGCTCCTCAAGGAAAAACTGCTCGAAATAGAAAAACAAGGTGAAACCCAACGAAAAGGTAGAAAAGGTATCGTCCGTGTGGCGATAGTGGGCTATACCAATGTAGGTAAGAGCACCCTGATGAACTTGATTACTAAGACAGATATTTTGGCGGAAAACAAGCTTTTTGCCACAGTGGATTCGACGGTACGAAAAGTGGTTTTTGAAAATGTTCCTTTTCTGCTTTCTGACACGGTTGGGTTTATACGAAAACTACCTACTCACTTAATTGAGTCATTTAAATCCACTTTAGAAGAGATTCGAGAAGCAGATCTTTTAATTCATGTGGTAGATATTTCTCATCCTCACTTCGAAGACCATATTGCAGTGGTCACCCAGACCCTTAATGAAATAAAGGCTGGAGAAAAACCTATTCTGTTGGTTTTCAACAAGATTGACTTAGTAGAGACAATGCCGAGCGAGGAAGAAAGTATGCAAATGACGGAGTTAGAGCTTGAGGAAGCGAACTACCTGGATTTCGAATCGCTTTCAACGGCATACGAAAAGAACGCTGGAATAAAGCCCGTATTTATGGCTGCCGCCAGCGGTACCAACGTGGAAGGATTTCGGGAATCACTTATCGCAGAAGTAAAAAAGCAACATCAGAAGATCTATCCTAATTACCTGGAAGATGAGGTGTATACCTAGACGGAGGGAGAGATATAATGGGAAGATGAGGTTAAATTAGGATTTGGCTTAAGCTATCAAAAAGGAGATGGTCAAAACAGAATTACATCATATTATTAATGGAATAAAAAGCGAAGAGTTTACTTCAGACCATTCGAGAATTTACCGAAGGCAAAGTCTCGCGTTAAAAAAATTAGAATCCACATAGTGATTTTGGAAATACTCCTGAGGTACAACTTCAAGTAGAGAAAGACCTAGATTAGGTAAAAAGAAAAAGGCGATTTAACTGAAATCGAAAGTGCTAAAAGGCAAATTCTTGAAAAATTGAAATCGCAAAAGTCTTAATAACCTAAGCTCCTTTGTATCCACTCTCTAAGAAAGTTATATTTTTACCTTTATATACTAGAAATTACCTCAAACTACTTAGAAACATCAATGGATCAATTACTTAAAGATTCTTTTATTGCGTAAATTGAATCAGCTACCATTTCTTCCAAAACTGATAACGGAAGAGTAGTGTTGGGAAATAGAATGATAATTTATCAAGTGAAAAAGAATGTGATTTAAGTAACAGATATCTTTAACTCTTGACAGAATCCTTCAACAATGAAGTATTAATTCACATTCGTATCCGCCACTCCTTGGGGTAATAGTTATTGATTCGATTTCCAAGATTTTTGATCCAACCCAGCGGGAGATTCTGATAAGTCATCAGCACCCAGCCTGTAGGCAAATCTTTGATTTCGAAATCATTTTTTCTAAGAAATTCCACCGCTTCTGACTCAGTTAATTCCTGTTTGGGGAAATTATTTTTCGGAAGAAGAGACAATGCCCACTCGTGATTTGGTATCCAACTGATCTTTTGCTTTTTCCCCAACTCCACTCCAAAATATTTCAAACTCAAATGCTGGGAAATCTTTTGAAAATGGAGATTCCAATCTTTAGAAATCCGGAAGTACGAATCATTAAGCGTATAGTACTTTCCCGATTGCTCAAAACCCAATTCACGATCAAGCTCCAAAGAATCACGATCCCAAATTTCTTTCAGATAATGATGTTTGAAATCTTTGGCGCGCTTTGGCTCTTGGATATAGGCATCTTCGGAGCGCTGAAGAACAGTGATAAAAAACCCTTCTCCATTTACCAGATGAGGGAAAAATCGGTATCCGAAAAAAACCTTTCCATCCGAGTCAACTTCAGTTTCTCGAACTTTCCAACTTGGATCAACTGCAATTCGAACAGGTTCGTAGGAAAACTCTGAAGTTAAAAACCGGATCATATCCTCATTCTCCTTCTCATTGAAGGTGCAGGTACTATAGATGAGATAACCTCCACCCTTGACTAATGAACCCGCCTGGTCCATGATACGCTTTTGCCTCAATTCACAAAGGGCCACATGATCCAGAGACCACTCATTTCTGGCTTCAGGGTCTTTCCGAAACATCCCTTCGCCAGAGCAAGGGGCATCCACTAAGACCATATCAAAAAATCCTTCTAAGGGTTTGAAATGCTCTGGATCATTATTGGTGACAATGGTATTACCCAAGCCCCATTTTACGATATTCTCTTTCAGAATCTGAGCGCGTGATTGGATCACTTCATTCGCTACTAGTAGTCCATCCTCACCCAAATACGATGAAAGCAAGGTGCTTTTACCGCCCGGCGCTGCTGCGAGATCCAGATATATTCCTTGGGGAATTCCAATACTTTTTAAAATATGATCAATAAACATCGAGGAAGCTTCCTGCACATAATATGCCCCAGCATGAAAACTAGGGTCCAAAGTAAAAGAAGGCCTATTTTCCAGAAAATAGCCATTTTCAGACCAAGGGATTGGAGTTCTCATCCAATCCTTTATCGAAAGCTTGGCTTCGTTGAAACGAACTGAAGTATTCGAAGGCAGATCGATTGCTTTTTTAAATTCTACAAACTCTTCTTTACCGAGCAAATCAATCATTTGACTTTCAAAAGCTGCTGGCAACTGGATATTGGACATGTAGCAAAGATAAGTTAAGGAGTATCCCTAGCTGGAAAATCTTATTAATAATGTCAATTCGTTAAAATTACAAATCATGATCCTAGCCTCAAAAATCCTCATCATACTTGTTGCAGCTTTGCATCTGTATTTTTTGTAACATGAATGTACGCTACTTTGCCAGTAAGGTCATTTAGCATTTAACAAATGATGTTAAAAGCTGAGTTTGGCGCACATCGGTCATCGGACACCTGTCACCCGTCTAGTAAAGCAAAGGAAATAAGGTTACTGGCAGAATTCCGTATAACCATATTTTGTAATTCAAAATGTTCACATGGGAAACTGTAGGGAAACGTATTTTCAGACAGTTTCAGGCAGATATATTTCCAAAAACAAAGGCCCTCGATGCCGATCAGAGACCTTACAACGGATTCTTGGTAGCAGGATTGATTTGGTCTCTCTTGATTTCCGATCCAGTTTGGCAGATCAAGTTTCCCTATCTTTTATAAGTTTTGTGCTTGTCGCAGGAGTTTATGGTGCGTTTACTGCGAGCAAAAAAATCTTTTGGGTGCAGGCATTGCCTGCATTGATTGGTATAATACTTCTAATTTCAAGCTAAGGCTTTTTTTTGGTCGGACTTTTTCTGGTTTCAAATACAGTAACAGTAAGAATTAAATTCTTTTCAGGGATTACCCTGTAAATAATTTTGTGATTACCTACTACCAAATATCTATACTCAAAAGATTCGTTTTAAATACTTCCACAGGACCTATCTCTGGTTGTTAAAGTAACGCCTTAGATTTTTGTGGAAGCTTGCCAATGATTTTTGTGGCAACTTAAAGGCTTGGTTGCTGCGAATAAAACTCCAAAACCTCTTCTAGGTCTCCTAAAGACTTCTCCGACCATTCGATTTTCATCCAGTTTTCCCGACTTTAAATCTGTTTTTAACTTCATCGTGAGAAAAAACCTTTGCTAATCTGAAATCATTTTCGGCTTTATCTATACGTTTTGCATATTCCTTGAAGCTCATTGGAACCAAAGCTTTTTTATACTTTTGAACAACTGAATTTTTTCGGATTTGATTCAATTCTCCTAAGACCTCCTAGTTATCTAGACTCGCCAGCCAAGAAATAAGATCAATTTTCTTTTCGCTGTAGTAACATTCTTTTATTATATAATATGATTTAAGAAAAAAAGAGCCTTTCGGCTCTTCTTAATTATAAATCATCCTCATCCTCAAAATCTTCTCCATCGACAGGACCCATATCAAACATGGAACTGAACAGGTCTTTAAATTGAAGTCCAGTGTCAAGCATATTTTTGCTGAGTTGGGAATATTCCGCCAAGCCATGCAGGGCAAATTCCATAAAGAACTCTTTTTCCCTTTCAGGCACATCTTTTACCAGTTGAGCGACTACTTCTGCTAGTCCAGGAACTGCATGCAAAGCCTCCTTATAGGTGCTATCAGGCTGGGAAGCCAGAATATCCAACACGTTTCCTTCTCCAAACCAGGCCAAAGGAAGCACGTAAGGATTACCTTGTTTCTCTTTTTTCTTTTGCTCCGGACTTGGAAAATAATTCACAAACTGAGTACGAATCGCTTTTCCGATCAAATTATAAGCTACTAAACCTGCGCCTTCTTGCTCTCCTTCATAAACCAACTCCACCTTTCCTGTAATGGCCGGAATTACACCGATCAGGTCAGCGATCCGAACAACAGTATGGGATTCTCCATTCATGTAAAGTCTTCGCTCAGCAGCCGAGACCAGATTTTCATAAGCAGAAATCGTCAATCGAGCGGATACCCCACTTTTTTCATCCACATATTCTGAGCTTCTAGCCTCAATCGCAATCTGCTCAATAAGGTCTTTCATCAATTCTGGAACATGAATCTGATCTACCGGTTTGCCAGTCAAGTTGGCTTCCTGAGCTGTGATTTTCTTACCAATCTCCAACGTTTTTGGATAGTGGGTGATGATCTGACTTTCGATTCGATCCTTAAGCGGAGTCACGATACTTCCTCGATTCGTATAATCTTCTGGGTTTGCAGTAAATACAAATTGGATATCGAGCGGTAGCCTCAACTTAAATCCTCGAATCTGAATGTCGCCTTCCTGTAATATATTAAACAATGCGACCTGAATACGAGCCTGCAAATCAGGCAACTCATTAATCACGAAAATCGAACGATGTGATCTTGGTACCAACCCGTAGTGAATCACGCGCTCATCATTATAGCTAAGCTTCATCGTAGCCGCTTTGATTGGATCCACATCACCGATCAAATCAGCAACCGACACATCAGGCGTAGCTAACTTCTCGGTGTAGCGATCAGAGCGATGCCACCAAGAAACTGGGGTATCGTCTCCTTTCTCTTCGATAAGATCTTTAGCAAAACTTGTCAACGGCTGCAAAGGGTCATCATTAAGTTCCGCTCCAAAAACTACAGGAACATACTCATCCAACAGGTGAGTCATCATTCGCGCAATTCGAGTTTTGGCTTGCCCTCGAAGTCCGAGCAGATTGATGTTATGGCGGGAAAGAATCGCTCGCTCTATATCCGGAATCACAGTATCCTCAAATCCCCATATTCCTTCGAAAACATTTTCCTTCACTTTAATCTTTTGGATCAAGTTCTCTCGGAGTTCTTCTTTGATGGATTTGGGTTGATAGCCCGCGGCTTTCAATTGGCCAAGGGTTTTTATTTTGTGTAGGTCTGTAGTCTTCAGTTTGTTGTATTCCATTTGCTTAAAAGCGTTTTGTTCTGTTTCGTCTGTAATCTTCAAAAATCAAGTCTCCAAGTCCCTTTAGACTACTGTAGTAAGCATTACCATTATTGACTTTGGTAAATTCTTTTACAAATTCCTTCAAATAAGGATCGGAGGCAATCATAAATGTGGTTACTGGAATCTTCAATTTACGGCACTGCGCGGCAAGCTTGAGTGTTTCGGCCAAGATCTTACTATCGATTCCAAAGGCATTTTTATAGTATTTGATCCCGACTTTGAGGCAAGTCGGCTTACCATCGGTGATCATAAATATCTGTTTGTTCGGGTTTTTTCTTCTTCGAAGCAAATCCATGGCAAGTTCCAATCCGGCTACCGTATTGGTATGGTAAGGGCCCACTTGTAGGTAAGGCAAATCTTTGATTTCAATTTGCCAGGCATCATTTCCAAAGACAATGATGTCCAAAGTATCTTTCGGGTAACGAGTTTTGATCAATTCTGCCAAGGCCATTGCCACTTTCTTAGCCGGGGTGATACGATCTTCCCCATAGAGAATCATGGAGTGAGAAATATCAATCATCAATACTGTCGAGGTCTGAGATTTGAATTCCTTTTCATTGATCTCCAAATCACTCTCGGTAAGTAAATAATCTCCTGAGAGTCCGTGATTGATTTGCGCATTACGAAGCGAATCTGTCAGTGCAATTTGATCGAGGTTATCCCCAAACTGGTACTGTCTTCGATCTGTTCCCCGCTCTTCACCTTCTCCCGAGTGAGTAGTTTTATGCTGACCGGTTTTACTGCGTTTTAATTTCCCAAAAATTTCTTCCAAAGCCGACTTCCGGATCGTTTGCTCGGCTTTTCCGGTGATTTTAAACTCACCCTTTTGATTTTCCTCAGTCATGTAACCTTTCGACTTGAGGTCCTCAATAAAGTCTCCAATCCCATAATTAGGGTTGGTCATGTTATGGCGCTTGTCAAGATTAGTTAACCAGCTAAGTGCTTCAGCCACATCGCCTCCAGTCATAGTGACAAGCTGAAGAAAAATATTAAGCAAGTTCTCGAAGGTATTCTTTTCGGGATCTTGACTGGGAACATATTGTGAGAATCGGAATCCTTTCATTGGAGGTACAACAAGATAAGGCGCTGACGAGTTTAATCAATGAAACAATTTCCTGAAAAAAATAAAATCGAGCATGATGGAAATCCACATATTGGTAAAATTATCAGTCATGCGAGATTGCTCCCAGAGGCTATGAAAGTGGCCATTACAAACACATGAAAAACTACCAACTCGTTGTGGGAATTGTAACTGGTATTTTGATCCTATTAGTGACATTGATTCAATTTGGAGTTAGCTATTTTCTGATCTGGCTGATTTCTCTGGCTGGCCCTTCTCTGATAATTTGAATGGTGTACTCCGTGTTGGTAGCAGATGTGGATATCAAAGATACTTTTGAAGAGCAATGGTATCAGGATCAGCCGGATATGCGTCGAATGGAAAAGGATTGATCAGGGAGCGAAAAATTCTGAAGGAGTAGCAATTGGGAATTTGCCTAATCCATATTTAAAGTCTGATTGATTTCTTGCAATAAAATAATCCATTTCGCGAAGGATAGCGGTAAAATATTGAATGCCATCCTCTTTATCTTCGAAATCTGAGTTCATGAAGTCGGAGAATGCCTCATTCCCACCAGAGATTACCCGACATAATTCCATGAACTGAAGCAATTTTTCTTTGGCATTAAGCAGCTTATAGCCATTGAAGGATAAATAAACTAAAGTACCCACCGAAACTTCAGAAATAAAAAGGCGAGCATCTCCATTTCCAGCTAGTGCCAAAAATGGATAAGATTCCTAAACAAAAGGCTCTCGGTTTGCTATAAAACAAAAAGCAGCATTGATGTCCAAGAAAATATTATTCATACTTCTTGTCTCCATGCTCCCACATGAGCACTTTGTCTGATTTATCTAATGCCTTAATTCGAGGTTCATTTTTCAATCTTTCTAAAAATCGGCTGGCAGCAAGTTGTTCCTGAGATTTTTCCAATTCCGGATTATCTTTTGAAAAACCCTCTTCAAATAGATTGGAAATCGATATTCCACGACTCGCTGCTTTCCACTTGGCCTTTTCCACGATTTCTTTTTCGACGGTAAGTGGGAGTTTGGTTTTCATAATTGCACGTGTTTGATATAAAGGCACGTGTGTTATGGAAAAAAGGCGCTATTCCGATCGATTTTTTGGATAGTTTGGAGTCTAGTAATCAAATCGTTGACTTCTTGAGCTACCAGCTCATTTTCTTTTCCAAACCCAGTCATATCTTCAGCTAAGCTCCAGATGTAAGCCTTGAGTTTATCCTCTTGGTCCAGAAGTTCAATAATTGGATCTATATACCGGAGGTATTCCCAATAAACATTAAAGGCAAAAATGTCCATCGTTTGAATACCGATAGGGTCCCAATCAATCAAGGTGATATTGATTTGAGTTTGAAGTCCGCTGAGGCTTTTTATTCGGTGGCAGTCCTTAAGTTATTTAATTAAAAAGCCTTCTTTTGAGGAAAGTAATAATTCATTATTGAGAATAAGTTTGGTAGATTATTGGTCAAAGCCTCTCAGATTGTACTCAAAAGTTTGTCGATTTTCCACTGGACCTGACTCCAGAGTCATCATAAATTCGGGAAATTCTTTTTCTTTTAAGCTGACAATTTTTGGATTTTCAAGTCCTTCAATTTTATACAATTTACTTTTTGTATAGTAGTCTACTTCAGGCATAATACTTATCAAAATACTTGATAGAATTTCTTCTGTTTCTTCGAAAAATCCAGTTGGCGTGGCTTTAGAGTCATCAATTATAAAAGCATTTATGTATAGGCCTCCTTCAAATAATTGATGGGAAAGGAATTTTACTCTATTTATGTTAGCTAGAAAATAATTAGCCTGTGACTCATCGGAAAGGTCTCTGACATTGACATTTTGACCTAAACAAGTTTCTGGAATGGTCAATATGAAAGCGAAGGTTGAGATCAGGATATTAGTGAAAAAACTTATTTTATTAATCTTCTTTCGTTGGAAATTATTTAGTTAGTTCAAAACTGGAATTATTTACTTGTTTTTAATAAAGACTTAAAATCGTCTACAAACGGCAAAATACAGGTCTAATCAGTGCAAAAAGCGAACCGCATGAAATGGTCTTCGGTTGTTCCTCCAACCCGCCCACTTACTATTAGTTGTCCATTTGGTTCAATTTCAAACTTGACAAAACCATCAGAATCGTTATCATTAAATATTGTTTTTCCAAATAATGTTAAGTGCATCCTTTTCAAGTCAATGCACATTTTTTCTAATTGATCAATATTAACACAAAAATGAGAATTTCCAGAAAAGCCATTCGATAAAATCGTCAAGTCAAATGTGAAATTGGTTTGAACCAAATATTTTGTTTTAAATAAGATTCTTTCTGTTTCCGTGTTCGTATTAAATTTAATAACATCGTCAATAACTATCATTTTCGCATTTATTTTAGTATTTCCCTAAAATTTCAGATATTATTTAGAGAAGAATTAAATAAGAGAAACCATTTTTTATTATTGATCTTCGTTAAAGATTTTTAATATCTGATCAACCACCAGTTCTCTATCTTTCTTAGATGTATAAAAGAATCCAATTCGATTTCCTTCTATATCCTCAATTAGGTCCATAAGATTTTTATTATTGTTTACACACTCAATAATTTCATCCACATACCTTAAATATTCATTATCAAGATCCTTTCCTTTAACACCTATTGGGTTCCAAATTTTCAGAATCTCATTTATTTTATAATTAATATCCATTTAATAGTCAGTTAAGAAAGTTACTATTTTTCCATAATTCCTAGTGCCTGGATTAGCATCAACTGCTATTCCAATTATTTTCCCATTAAATGGGTGCAATAATCTAAGCTGATATCCATTTCCATAAGGGACTCTAATAACCGATCCATTATTCATAATATTTTTAATAAGTGTTGGGGTAAAACCTTTTGACATACCATAGGCCAAAGTTCCATGTGTAGTATATCCATTGAAAGTTATTTTAAAACCATGTATATACCAAGATTTATTGCCTAGCATCAACGCAATTTCTGAATATGCGGAATATCTTGTTGAGAGACTAAAAATTTTATTCTTTAATTCGGATGAGACATTATTTCCAAACGCTAAAAACAAAATCTGGGAAAAATTTTCAGGACTAAAAACGGCCATCATAAAAAGCCCTTTCTGCTGAAGGTAAATTTGATTGACAAGATTATTGATTTTTAAAACATCCCAATGCTCTAAGCCTGATACTGCCATCATTTCTTCAATCATGGTGACAAAGTCTGATCCTCCATGGTCTCTTAGATACTCAAGTTGTGCTTGTCTTCTCAGATCCGGGTCAGTAATACCTTCTACGTAATTCTGCCAAGCTTCCTCACTACCTGCCCCTCCTCCAGTACCAGGCCAGAATCCATTCCAATTATTTTGTGACCAGATAGGAGAATCATTTACTCCACCTTCAGGGGATTGGTCATAATTCTGCTCTTCATCACATTCCATGACAAAAATTTGTGTGCAATCGAGGATGTTACCATCATAGTAGCAATAATATTCTTCCACAAAAGAACCAGAACATCCGTTCTGACTTAGATTTTCATTACTTATTGTTGATTTTTTTCCTTTTTGATTGATTGGCGAAATATATTTCACAACTCTTCCATCTTCCACATTCCAACCTTGTAAAAATTGTTCATCCCAGGTGAACAAACGTACTGTACCCGAATAATCAGGGCTTAATTTTAAAAAGCTATTCTCCGTTAAGTTTTTTTGTTTGGCCTTTGACTCTTCAGGGAAAAATTTTAACATAGACTTTTTATATCCGCCAAAGCCATCAGAAATCAGGATCAATCGATAAAAGGCGTCTTTTTGCTTTTGAGCAATCTTACTTTCTGATTTTTCACCTCTTGTAGGTACGGCATTAAAATTATGATCAACCTGAACCTCTATTATCTTTCCACCCTCATGGACAATCGCATTATCCCAATTTATTTTCTTAGTCTGAACTCGACCTCTTGAGGAAATGTCTAAGGCATTCGGAATTTGAAATTCATCCTGAGTGCCAAACCATATTTTAGCACTTTCCAAGATTTTTTGATCCACACTGATTGGAATCTTTGTGGGCTCCTCGTCTCTCACGCAAGAGGTAAAAATCAGAACCAGGCAAGAAACAAAAAAGGCACAAAATTTAGCTTTAGTCAAATAAGTGCATTTGGGGGGGGGCAGAATTGCTTTTCATAAAACAGTATCAATTAAGTTGTTAAAAGTTTTCCAATTATAAGGATCAACTAATTACCATGCAAGAGTTTTTTTCAGTTTGTATAAATTTTTTTAAGAATGAATCCTCATCTATCGACCTAAGGATTTATAAGCTTTCTATATCTTTACCCTATGACCTCCTCCGAAAAACATGCCCAAATCGTCAAATCCACCGCCAAGCGATTGGGATTTGACTTTTGTGGCATTGCCAAAGCAGGATTTTTGGAGGAGGAAGCACCTCGATTGGAAGCTTGGCTCAATCAGAACTACCAAGGCCAAATGGCCTATCTAGCCAATCACTTCGATAAGCGACTCGATCCTACCAAACTGGTAGATGGCGCAAAAACAGTGGTTTCGCTAGTCTATAATTACTACCCCGAGCAAAATCTCCCCGAAGGAAAATCTGACATCAAACTGGCCAAATACGCCTACGGAGAAGATTATCATCTGGTCATTCGGGAAAAATTAAACACTTTTTTGGAAATCCTCCGAGAAGAAATCGGAGAAATCAACGGGCGTGCTTTTGTGGATTCTGCCCCAGTTATGGAGCGGCAATGGGCTCAAAAAGCAGGTTTGGGTTGGATTGGCAAAAACAGCTTACTTCTCAATCGCCAAATGGGGAGTTTCTTTTTTCTGGCTGAATTGATCATCGATTTAGAAGTCAGTCCTGATAACCCAATTACCCAAGATTACTGTGGCACCTGCACCAAGTGCATCGACGCTTGTCCCACGGATGCGATCGTGGAACCCGGAGTTGTAAATGGATCTCAGTGCATTTCCTATCTCACGATTGAGTTAAAGGAAAATATTCCAAGCGAGTTCAAAGGCCAACTGGAAAACTGGGCTTTCGGCTGTGATATTTGTCAGGATGTCTGCCCTTGGAATCGATTTTCAAAACCACATCAGGAAGCCAGATTTGATATTCATCCCGACCTCAAAGATTTTTCCAATCGGGATTGGATAGAAATGACAGAAGAAACTTTTGCAAAAGTTTTTAATAAATCTGCTGTAAAACGAACCAAATACGCTGGGTTAAAACGCAACTTGAGTTTTATTAAACCAGCCTGATTCCCTCCTTTTGATTTTTAAATCGAAGCAGTTACATTAACCAGCGAAACTCAAACCTTAATGAAGCCCCAATCAAGCAAGCCTAAAAAGAAAAGCAAAAAGAAGTTCAAATTAGGCTTACCTCCAGCTGCCTTGGTGTTTACCGGGGACGAAAAGATCGAGAATGTGGATATCACCATTATCACCTACGATCCTGAGGGATTCAAAGAAGAGGTGATTTCCTTGGATCAACTTCCTGAGGTATTAAACACAAAACGAAAAGTCTTATGGATTGATATTGACGGTCTGCACGATGTAGACCTGATCGAAAAAATTGGAGCTGTTTTTTCAATACACCGATTGACTTTGGAAGACATTCTTAATGTCCACCAGCGTCCAAAGATGGAAGTATTTGATGCCTATATTTTTGCAGTTTTGAAAATGATCCACTGTCCTACACCTGAATCTGAAATAGAAGAAGAGCAAATCAGCTTTCTGTTGATGGATGATGTTTTGGTCACTTTTCAGGAAAAAAAAGGCGATGTGTTTACCTACGTTCGAGAGCGAATTGTAGAGTTTAAAGGTAACATCCGGAAACGTTCAGGGGACTATTTACTATACGCTTTACTTGATGCGGTGATAGATAATTACTTCTTAGTATTAGAAAATGTAGGCGAAAAAATCGATATTCTGGAAGCTCGAGCCATAAACAATCCAGACACTGAAACGCTCAATAACCTCTATCATCAACGTAGAGAAATGGCGGAACTTCGTAGAACCGTCTACCCACTCCGGGAAGTGATTGGCGGTTTTGATAAGTATGCCGAGCATAAAATAAGTCCGGAGACCAAGCCATTCATGCGGGACTTGTATGAAAATACGATTCAGGTAATAGAGACTCTAGAGGTATTTCGAGACATGTCTTCAGGAGTATTGGACCTATACATGAATAGTCTTTCCAATAAGATGAATAACGTGATGAAAGTACTTACGATCATCTCGACCATTTTCATCCCTTTGAGTTTTGTCGCTGGAGTCTATGGAATGAATTTTAAAAATATGCCCGAATTAGGTTGGCACTATGGTTATTTCTACGTTTTGGCCGGAATGGCCACCGCAACTATTGGAATGCTCTTTTATTTCCGATGGAAAAAGTGGATTTAAAATGCCTTTAAGCTAATATCCATGCTTTTCACCGAGTGAGTCAATGCTCCCATAGAAATGAAATCGACTCCGCATTGTGCAACATCCTCCAGCGTTTCTTCAGTGATTCCTCCGCTAGCTTCAGTGCCAAATCGTACACCAATTAAATTTACGGCTTCTCTCATGGTGGCATAATCCATATTATCCAACATCACAAAATCTACTCCTCCTACTTCGATTACTTCTTTGACTTCGGCAAGGTTTCGTGTTTCAATTTCAATTTTAAGCCTAAGTCCATTTGCTTTGAGATAAGCTTTTGTTCGCTCGATAGCCGCACGAATCCCTCCTGAAAAATCCACATGATTATCCTTTAGCATCACCATATCGTAAAGCGCAAAGCGATGATTAACTCCTCCACCGATATGGACAGCCCATTTTTCCATCAATCGAAAGTTCGGTGTAGTCTTCCGAGTGTCCATCAGTCGGGCTTTGGTATGAATGATCTTCTGCGTCAAACGATGTGTGATCGTAGCGATGCCACTCATCCGCTGCATACAATTCAGAACTAATCGCTCGGAAGAAAGAATAGATGCAGCCGGTCCTGAGACAATCAAACCGATGTCTCCAAACTTTACAGCATCTCCATCTTTCAACAAAAGCTGCACTTCCAGACGAGAGTCAAAGGATTTGAAGATCATCTCTGCCAAATCAAGTCCAGCAATGATTCCTTCGTCTTTAATAATAAGCTGGGCTTTACCTTCCTTATCTGCAGGGATAGCTGCTAAAGAAGAATAATCGCCGGGCCCAATATCTTCGGCAAATGCTGATTTTATAAATAATTGAAGGGCTTCTTCAGTCAGGTATTCAGGTCGCATCCCCAAAAATACGGAATCCCTCGAACTGAGGTTCTCTTTTCAAAAAAATGACTAGCCTTTTACGAATTCGAGGCTGTAAATCTTCAGACTGCCTGTTTGCTGTGCAACTTTTATGAAGACTTTAAATAGCCCATCCTGACTTTGATAGTCTCCAATAAATGAACTAAGGCTAGGATTGGTTTCGCTTCGATAAACCACCTTAAAACCCATAGATGGGTTCTTTTTAAAAAAGTCCTTAATCACCTGTTCAGCTTGATTCTTTGAATATTCCCCTTGCTGACCATTGATATTCAATGAAAGACTGGAATCAAAATATTTAGCCAAATCTCCACTCGAACCGCCATCGATGGCAGAAATAACCGGATCGATAGATTCGTCCAAAATAGGGACCGTGAAATTAGGCTGACTAGACAAAACCAAAGAAAGTATTAAACTTAAAATAAGGGGCATTACCCTCTCTTGGCAAATACTACGCCAAAAAAAGAAGTGTGATCAGCAAAAATCAATAGCTCAAAAAGAGCTGCCCCTAAGGCGTTTGATTCTATTTAATATCCATTTTGGCTCGAAATATAATATATTTGTGGAATGGACAAAAAAGTACTTTTGATGATTCTCGATGGTTGGGGCATTGCGACCAACCCTAAAGTTTCGGCTATTGACAAGGCTAAAACTCCTTTTGTAGACTCACTTTACAAAAATTATGCCCACGCAAAGTTAGAAGCGTCTGGTCTGGCCGTTGGCTTACCAGAGGGACAAATGGGTAATTCTGAAGTTGGCCATATGAATATTGGTGCTGGAAGAGTAGTCTACCAAGATTTGGTTAAAATCAATTTGGCTGTCTCAAATGGCGAATTAAATACCCACCCAGTACTTGTGAATGCTTTTGCAAAAGCGAAAGCAGGCAAGAAAAAAGTACACTTCATGGGATTACTTTCAGATGGAGGCGTCCATGCTCATATCAATCATTTGAAAGGTCTCTGCGATTCTGCAAAAGTAAACGGAGTCACTGATGTTTTCATTCATGCCTTTACTGATGGAAGAGATACCGACCCCAAAGGAGGTTTGGAATACCTCAAGGAATTACAAAACCATCTAGGAAAATCCACAGGGAAAATTGCCTCTGTGATAGGCCGATATTATGCGATGGATCGCGATAACCGCTGGGAACGGGTGAAACTCGCATATGATTCCCTAGTTCATGGTCAAGGTGAACGCTCAAAAGATATCTTAGCTGCGATCAAGAAATCCTATGACAATAATGTTACAGATGAATTTATTCGTCCAATCATCCATGTGGGCGCAGACAATCAGCCCTTGGCAAAAATTGAAGAAGGTGATTTAGTGATTTGCTTTAATTTCCGAACAGATCGCGGTAGAGAAATTACCCAAGCTTTGACGCAGCGGGATTTCGAAGATTACAATATGAAAAAATTGAATCTTGATTACATCACGTTCACCAATTATGATAGTACTTTCAAAGGGGTTCAGATCCTTTTTGACAAAGATAATCTCAATAACACCCTAGGAGAGGTACTCGAACGAGCTGGCAAAAAGCAGATTCGAATTGCTGAAACAGAGAAATATCCACACGTAACCTTCTTTTTCTCTGGAGGAAGAGAGACTGAATTTAATGGAGAAAGAAGATTGTTATGTCCTTCTCCAAAGGTGGCAACTTACGACCTCAAGCCCGAAATGAGCGCATTTGAAATAGTGGCAAAGATCAATCCGGAATTGAATAAAAAGAGTGCAGATTTCATTTGCCTTAACTTTGCCAATGCCGATATGGTTGGCCATACTGGTGATTTTGAAGCAGCTGTAAAAGCCTGTGAAGCAGTGGACAAATGTGCTGAATCTGTAATAAATACGGCATTGGAAAATGGCTATACCATCATTGTAATCGCTGATCACGGAAATAGCGATATGATGATCAATGAAGACGGCTCACCAAATACTGCCCATACGACCAATCTTGTCCCATTTGTTCTAGTAGACAAAGCTGATAAAATCGCTATAAAAGATGGTAAATTAGGCGACTTAGCTCCTACCATTCTCAAACTGATGGGAATAGAAAAGCCATCCGATATGACAGGAGAAATCTTATTAGCCTAATGAAATCAAAAGCACAATTACGACTCATTCCTACCTTTTTTGTTCTTATTATCCTTTGCTCTTGTGGTGAACTCACCAAAACTGAGCAGGAGAAAATGCCTTATTTTGATTTAAAAGGTTTTGTCATAAAGGAAGCAGAAAAGCTGGAGGGCTCTGAGGTAATCTTAATCAGCCGAGTTCAAGGGGTAGAAAACCGAGAGGACAAAATTCTGACGCAGAGCCAGTGGCTTGAGCAGTTCGACACATTTATTCAGTCAGATATCAACAAACCCTCTTTCTACCTATCCTATGACACCAAGGTTAAAACTAATGTGTTGACTCATTCACTTTTTGAGGATGAGGATGAGAAAGTGAAAGAGATCAAGATTACCTACATCGATGACAAGGTGATTTCAGCCACCTTAAAATCTTCTAAGGATAATCTATTTTATTCTACGACGACTTTCGCGGAGTTATACATGAATAATGTCACTCAAAAAGTA
Source organism: Planctomycetota bacterium (assembly GCA_047612305.1). GTDB lineage: Bacteria > Bacteroidota > Bacteroidia > Cytophagales > Cyclobacteriaceae > Algoriphagus. The sequence goes on from JBLGAM010000003.1 coordinate 64,972, forward strand.
GATCATTACTCGATCGAAACCACTCAAAAAATCTGGTTTCTCAAGCCGAGCAATATAAAAATCATGGGCGCTATAAAAGGCCCATAATTCTAAGTACTGGAAAGGTCCCCGAAAATTCTAACTGTTTTCGGGGGCTTTTTTTTAGTGGTTAAATAAAGGAGGGCGTTGTGCCTGCCAATCTGAATTAGCCTGCAGGTAATTTCCCAAAAGAATCAATTTATCCTCCTCAAATAGATTCCCAAGTAACGTAATGGAAGTTGGACTGCCTTGAGCATTAAATCCATTTGGAAGGCATAAAGCTGGGTGACCAGTAAGATTAGTGATTTGAAGCTGTCGTCCACCAAAGCTAGGCGTCACGATCACATCGTAATCTTTCATCAAGGCATTAACCTCTTCGATAAGTACCGATCGCTGACGAGCAAGCTGTACATATTCCACTGCAGGAATTAATCTAGCCGCACGAAAGCCATTTGGCCAAGCATTTTTACCCTGAGCCACTAGCTGATCATCCAGATCCAGACGAGTCAACTCATCAAAAGCCGCTGCGCCCTCGACCATCAACATCATCACCATTGGTCCAGCATCGACTGAAGTTGTCAACTCAAGCGGATGCAATTCAATCCCTTTACTTTTCAATAGTTCCAATACCTTTCGATCATTCTCTTGACCCGGACGATCTCCCTCAAAATAAGATTTGAAATAGCCTACTTTAAGCTTCTTCGGATCTTTTTTTGCTTCGTAATTAAAGGCAGCTTGAATCGAACTAGCGTCTTTCACATCTCTACCATTGATGACCGAGAGCACAATTCCATTATCCAAGGAAGAACGAGAAATTGATCCAATTTTGTCCATAGACCAACTCAAGGCCATCGCACCATATTTACTCACACGGCCATAGGTAGGTCGAAGCCCAGTGACTCCATTTCTGGTTGAAGGTGATACGATCGAACCCAAGGTCTCCGTGCCAATAGCAAACGGAACCAATCCCGCACTGACTGCTGAGGCCGAACCTGCTGAGGACCCACTTGAACCCTGTTTGAGATTCCAAGGATTTTTGGTCACTCCACCATACCAGATATCTCCCATTGCAAGTGCGCCAAGGGTAAATTTGCCTACTAATACTGCTCCAGCTTCGTCTAGCTTTGTTACCACTGTAGCTGTGGCATCGATTTTCTGATCCTTGTATGGCATTGCTCCCCAGGTAGTTTTTGTGCCTTTTACTGACAACAAATCTTTAATCCCATAAGGAATTCCATGAAGTGGCCCACGGTACTTTCCAGCAGCAAGCTCGGCATCCATTGCTCTGGCTTTGTCCAAGGCGGTACTTTCCATAAGGGTAATCAAACACTGAAGGGTATCAGAGTAGGTCCTGATCCGAGCTAGGTAGATTTTGGTAAGACGCTCAGAGCTGAGTTGCTTATTTTTCAATAAGACCGAAAGCTGGTGAACGGGCATATAGGCAATGTCCACATCCTTTTCTGGAAGAGTTACCTGATTTGGTAATCCCCAATCCAAGGTTTTCTGATCCAAATTAGGTTCAAAGCCCATGGGTAGAGGATTAAAAACCAAAGCTGGCGAAATAGAATTATCCAAAGTGACCTTTCTCAATGACTCATAATTCGAGCGCTGATTGTTTAAATTGCTAATCATACTGTCTTTTTCGGCAGGGGAAAAACTTAAGCCAAACAGCTCAGAAGCAGCTTCAATAGTTGCTGGGCTGATTTCTCCGGCCTTTTTACCCAAGGTAAATCCAAGTGCCAAGAATGTAATTGCGCCAAGAACAAGAAAAGCAGCAAAGCGAGGGGTATAATTAGTTTTCATTGAATAGTTTTGTGTTGCAAACAAGTAGTCCACCAAGGTGTTCAATAAGCCTTAAATAATCAAACCATTCATGGATCAAAAAGCTCCATTCCCCATTTTTCCTATGCATTTCAGAGGTCTTCTTCTTCTGGCGGGAATGTATACAATAGCATGGTCGGCTTTCTTCAAATGGTACGGTAGCACTTTGATGAATTGGATTGCGATGGGAAATTCATTTTCTCAGGAGCTAAATCCAAGTTGGTTTGGAAATTTTGGGCTTTTGGTTGGTCTTGTGATTTTTGTGAGCTCATTCTATCCGGTGAGTTGGATCAAATTAATTTTGGGTGGGATCGTAGGAAAACTTTTGCTAGCTAGTTGGTTTGGCATTTTCTTTTTACCGGAGCTCGGCTGGAATAAAAGAAGTGCGTTTCTACTTATTTTCAATGAATTGCTCTGGATAATTCCTTTGGTTTGGATCTACTTAAGAGCTCTAAGTGTAAAGGGTTATTTTGAATCAATTGACGAGGACAGTCCGTCAGATTAAAACCTCTAGCCTTGTTTCCTTCATAAATGATTCTTTGGCTGAAAATGGTTTGACATACAAAAAGCTAAGTAAAACTTGGCTTTTATGAGATTAAATTAAGATTAAAACCTCTCTAGGTAATTAGAATCAAAATCAATAAAATAACAATGATAGCCCCTACTGAAAGGTAGATTCCATTTCCATTCTCCCGAGCTTCGGCTTTCATAGATTTCCGCTCCTCACGGATTTCTTTTCGTTCATCTTTGGAAATCTCGCGAAAATCCATTGCCTTGATCTCATTTACACGAAATTCCATTTCAGATAATCTTTCTTGCTGAGCTTCCGTAAGCTCAGTTTTGTCTTTATTACCATCAGACTTATCGCCGAAGACCTGCCATGACCATCTGGCCTGAAATCAGCAGAAAGAATACTAAGATTGTTTTTTTCATAGTTTAGGATGGTAAGTGATTGGAAAATATCTATCAATAAGATAGCCAAATACTGTCAATGCATCCTAGTAAGGGTAATTTTTCTGACCTGTTCCACAGTATTTTTTGTACCTTCGAAGGCCCTCATGGTAGTTCATAATTATCTTAAAATCTGAAAAAATGTCTCAAAATCAGCCTTGTAAGCTATTTTTATTAGATGCTATGGCGCTCATTTACCGCGCCCATTTTGCCTTTAGCAAAAACCCCAGAATCAACTCCAAAGGGCTAAATACCGGTGTAATGCTAGGATTTACGAACACACTTTTAGAAGTACTCGAGAAGGAAAAACCTACTCATATTGGGGTAGCTTTTGATACCAAAGCTCCAACATTCCGGCATATTCAGTATGAGCCCTATAAAGCCAATAGACAAGCACAGCCAGAAGATATCTCAATTGCTATTCCTTGGGTCAAAGAAATTGTCAAAGCCTTTAACATTCCTATCCTAGAGCTAGATGGGTTTGAGGCTGACGACGTGATCGGAACATTAGCTAAAAAGGCTGAAAAAGAAGATTTCA
>JBLGAM010000004.1:0-67967 GCA_047612305.1 Planctomycetota bacterium
GAGTTTTTTTGTTCCTGAGAATAAGAAAGTGGATACACTTTTAAAAGACTTTCAGCAAAAACGGGTTCATATGGCGATCGTCGTCGATGAATATGGTGGGACGTCCGGATTAGTCACCTTGGAAGATTTGATTGAAGAAATTATCGGAGAAATCAATGATGAGTTTGATGATCGAGACGACTTCTTTTTTCAAGAAATCGACCCAAGTACCTACATTTTTGAAGGAAAGGTTTCACTCAATGATTTCTGTAAACGGCTAGAGTTGGATATCCAGATTTTCGATGACGTCAAAGGTGAAAGCGAGTCCTTGGGAGGGCTACTTTTAGAGATCAATTCCAAACTCCCTAAGAACGGAGCAAAAATTGTTTTTGAAAATTTTGAATTCACGGTACTAGCAGTGGATCTACGCAAAATCAAAAAAGTCAAAGTTCATTTAAAATCTCAAGATAAGGAAGGGATCAGTTCATATACAGATTGATCTTTCTTATCCTGAAAAATTATTTTCGAGACGGATAATCTTTGGGAATTTCTACTATTTCTTACTTTTCAAATACTTCAGGGAATTAATAAAATATAATCTTAAAATTTTTTAAGATTTTTTTGACCCATAAAGCCTGAAAGATTTCTTGAATTATACCAAGTTTGTGAATTTTTCAAACCCAGTTTTTATAAAAAGTCCAATATAAACCTTGAGAAGACCTTAAAAATAAAGCTAAAACCAATTTACGGAAAAATTAGAAAACTGAATTCAAATAATTAATACGGCATCAATCGGACTGTTTCATTGCAATAATTTTAATAGGATAAAAAAAATTTGTATTTTTTGGAAAATTAGAACTTACTAAATTCCAAAAAAATGCAAGAAGGATTATATCGCTCGGAGTTTGAGCATGACTCCTGTGGTATTGGTGCAGTTGTAGACTTAAGTGCGGAACCCTCACACGAGACTATTAGCGACGCACTCTATATGTTGAGCAATATGGAGCACCGTGGAGGTCGTGGGTCCGACCCTAAAACTGGAGATGGTGCAGGGATATTGATTCAAGTCCCACACCAATTCTTAAAAGATATCACTGCAAGAACTGAAATCAATCTTCCCGAAGCCGGATCATATGGCGTAGGAATGACCTTTTTCCCTAAGAATAAGCAGCTTTTCAAAAAATCCAAGGAGCTCCTCAATCAGATTATTGATCAACTCGACTTTGAACTCATCGGCTATCGTACTGTACCTGTAGATGAGACTGTGCCCGGCTCAGGAGCTCTTGAGGTGATGCCGAATATTGAGCAACTCTTCGTAAAACATAAAAAAGGACTCACTGGAATTGAGCTGGAACGTAAGCTTTATATACTAAGAAACTTTTCCAGCTCGGAGATCAACACCAATATTCCTGGGGTAAACCATTCCTTTTATTTCGCCAGCTTGAGCAGCCAGACCTTGATTTACAAGGGGCAACTCCGCACCGATCAGGTTCTACCATTTTATAAAGATTTACAAAACCCAAAGATCAAATCCGCTTTTGCTATAATCCACTCAAGATTCTCCACCAACACTTTCCCGAATTGGAGACTCGCGCAACCTTTCCGCTGCCTCTCTCATAATGGTGAAATAAACACCATTCGAGGTAATTTGAATAAAATGAAATCGAAGGAAAACTTGATGAAATCAAAGTTTTTCACCGAAGAGGAATTGCAAATGCTCATGCCGATCACCAATAAAATGAATTCCGATTCAGCGAATTTGGATGCCATGGCCGAGTTGCTTTCGCTTAGTGGAAGAAGTCTTCCACATGCGATGATGATGCTGGTACCGGAAGCTTGGCAAGACAACGAAGTCATGGACCGAGACCGAAAGGCATTTTATAAATTTCACGCCTCACTCGTCGAGCCTTGGGATGGGCCTGCTGCTTTACTATTCACTGACGGTAAATCTGTAGGAGCAACCTTGGATCGAAATGGTTTGAGACCGCTGCGTTATTTCATAACCAAAGACAAGCGATTGATCCTTTCCTCTGAGGCAGGAGCACTTCCTATTCGTGAGGCAACGATCGAGCGCAAAGGGAGAATTAGTCCTGGAAGAATGCTATGGGCAGACCTAGAAAAAGGCAGAGTCCTATTTGATGAGGAAGTCAAAAGCGAGATCTGTAAAAAACAGCCTTATGAGCAGTGGGTTGACGACCAACGAATCAAACTTCGTCTAGAAGATGATCCGGAGACACTTTCTCACCCTTATTCTACTGAAAACATCAAAAAGTGGCAAACAGTATTTGGCTATACTTCAGAAGAGTTGAAGGTTGTTATAAATCCTATGGGAGGCACTGGATATGAGGCGATTGGCTCGATGGGAGCAGATACCCCTCTAGCAGTACTTTCAAAACAAAGTCAACATATTGCTAACTATTTTAAGCAACTTTTTGCCCAAGTCAGTAACCCGCCGATCGATCCGATCCGCGAACGAATGGTCATGTCCTTGTTTACTCGTCTGGGAAATGGTCAAAACATTTTAGAGGAAAGCCCTAAACATACCCGACAAATCCATATTTCTCAACCAGTACTCTTCAACGAAAGCCTAGAGAAAATCAAAAATATGGAAGGTCAGGGGTATCGATGCAAGACCCTTAATAGTCATTTCAAAGCAGATCACCAGCCAGGAAGACTTTTAGAAGCTTTGGATTTACTATGTGATGAGGCAGAAAAAGCGATCAATGAAGGGAAAAATATCCTAATCATCTCTGATCGAAATAGTAATGAAGAACTTGCTCCTATTCCATCCCTTCTTGCAATTGGAGCTGTACACCACCATTTGGTAAAGAAAAAAATAAGAACTAGTGCCGGACTAGTGTTAGAATCTGGAGATATTAGAGAAACCCACCACTTTGCCACAGCAATAGGGTACGGAGTCTCGGCGATTAACCCCTACCTAGCATTGGAATCTTTGCTTGAAATGTGGGAGAAGGGTCAGTTTCCAGAGATCAAAGACCGAAAGAAGCTGTTTTCGAATTACCAGGATGCAGTTGGTAAAGGTCTGCTGAAAGTCCTCTCCAAAATGGGAATCAGTACACTTCAATCCTACCAGGGAGCTCAGATCTTTGAAGCGATAGGGTTAGGCCCTGAGGTCATCGACCGCTGTTTCAAAGGAACAATCTCCAGAATCAGTGGAATTTCATTCGATGAGCTAGCAGAGGAGGTATTGATTCGTCACAGAACTGCGCATCATATCAGCTCCCCAACATTGGACGCTGGAGGCATTTATCAATGGAAGCGTCGAGGTGAAAAACACTTGTTCAATCCCGAGACCATCCATTTATTGCAAAAGTCAACTCGATTGAATGATTTTAGCATGTACAAAAAATTTGCAGCTAAAATCAATGATCAAAGTCGAGATGCATTGACACTTCGTGGACTTTTTGAATTCAAAAAACGAATCTCTGTCCCAATAGAGGAGGTAGAACCAGCATCTGAGATTATGCGTCGCTTTGCAACAGGAGCCATGTCTTTTGGATCGATTTCGCACGAAGCCCATTCGACTTTGGCGATAGCAATGAATCGAATCGGTGCCAAAAGCAATTCGGGAGAAGGTGGAGAAGATGAAATACGATATGCCCGAAAAGAAAATGGTGACTGGGAACGGTCAGCTATTAAGCAAGTCGCCTCCGGCAGATTTGGAGTGACAAGCAATTACCTGACGAATGCTGCTGAGCTTCAGATTAAAATGGCGCAGGGTGCAAAGCCCGGTGAAGGCGGCCAACTACCTGGCCATAAAGTAGATGACTGGATCGGTAGAGTGCGCTATTCTACACCTGGTGTAGGATTGATTTCACCACCTCCTCATCACGATATATACTCGATCGAAGACTTGGCTCAGCTCATATTTGACTTAAAAAATGCCAATCGGAAAGCAAGGATCAATGTTAAATTGGTTTCCCAAGCAGGTGTAGGAACAGTAGCCGCAGGCGTGGCTAAAGCCATGGCGGATGTCATCTTGATCTCCGGAGCCGATGGAGGAACAGGGGCTTCTCCACTTAGTTCGATTCGACATGCGGGTCTTCCTTGGGAGCTTGGATTATCAGAGGCACATCAGACATTGGTTAAAAATAACCTTCGAAGTAGAGTAACACTTCAAACAGATGGTCAACTCCGAACAGGGCGAGACCTCGCTATAGCGACTATGCTAGGTGCTGAGGAGTGGGGTATTTCGAGTGCCGCATTAGTAGTAGAAGGTTGCATCATGATGCGCAAGTGCCATTTAAACACCTGCCCTGTTGGAATCGCTACTCAGAATGAAGACCTGAGAAAGCTTTTCACAGGTGATCCGGATCACGTTGTGAACTACTTCTATTTCTTGGTTCAGGATCTCCGGGAAATCATGGCTTCACTAGGATTTAAAACTATTGACGAGATGGTGGGACAAAGCCATGTACTTCAAGCCACAGGACATTTGAACCACTGGAAATGGAATAAAGTAGATTTAAGCCCAATTTTTCACAAGGTGGAAGTACCTGAGCATGTTGGTATCCACAAACAGATCGATCAGGAATTTGACTTGAAAAATGTTTTGGATCGCCAACTAATAAAAGCAGCGTATCCCTCATTGGAGCAAGCGATGGCAAGTGAAGGGAATTTTCCGATAAAAAATACGGACCGTTCGGTGGGTGCCATGCTATCAAATGAAATATCCAAAATATATGGCAGTACTGGGCTTCCTGACAATACGGTAAATTTCAAGTTCCATGGATCAGCTGGCCAAACCTTTGGCGGGTTTTTAGCCAAAGGAGTGAATTTTGAATTGGAAGGAGAAGCAAATGATTATTTCGGAAAAGGACTTTCTGGTGGAAAACTAATTGTCTATCCAAGTCGTAATTCGCGATTCGTCCCGGAAGATAATATCATCATTGGTAATGTTGCTTTCTACGGAGCTACCTCGGGAGAAGCCTATATCAATGGGCAAGGCGGCGAAAGGTTCTGTGTGCGTAACTCTGGTGTTAATACTGTCATTGAAGGAATTGGTGATCATGGCTGTGAATACATGACTGGTGGCTTGGTGATCAGCCTAGGAGAGATCGGAAGAAACTTCGCAGCAGGAATGAGTGGGGGAATTGCCTATGTCCTAAACGACTACATAACCGAGATTAATCCTGAGCTAGTGGATGTCGATCCATTGGACGATGAGGATTTCCAGACTATTAAGACCTATCTCAAGCGGCATGTCAAACTGACCAGATCAGGACTTGGTCTCCGATTCTTAGAGAATTGGGATCTATATAAAGTAAAATTTATCAAAGTAATTCCGCGGGACTACAAAGCGGTCTTACAGAAAAGAGTATTAGAACAAAGTAAAACATTGGTGTAAGATGGGAGAGAAAGAAGGATTTATTCAGTTTAAAAGAGAGACACCTTTAACCCGTGATCCAAAGGATCGCGTTGGGGATTACAAGGAGATATATGAGCCATTTTCTGATGAAAAGCTAAACCATCAGGCAGCTCGTTGCATGGATTGTGGGGTTCCATTTTGTCATAATGGTTGTCCACTGGGCAACGTGATTCCAGAATTTAATGATGCGGTCTACAATCAATCTTGGGAAGAAGCAATCACCATACTTCGGAGCACAAATAATTTCCCGGAATTTACAGGAAGAATTTGTCCCGCACCTTGTGAAACAAGCTGTGTATTGGGAATTAACAAGGATCCAGTGGCGATTGAATTGATTGAAAAAAACATTGCAGAAAGAGCCTATGAACTAGGATTGATCAAAGCAAGCCCTCCGAAAACCAGAACCGGAAAATCAATTGCGGTAATCGGCTCAGGCCCGGCGGGATTGGCAGCAGCTGATCAATTGAATCAGGCTGGGCACGAGGTTACAATTTTTGAAAAAGATGCTAAACCAGGAGGATTACTTCGCTATGGAATTCCAGATTTCAAATTGGAGAAATGGGTCATTGATCGAAGAATTAAACTGATGATTCAAGAAGGGGTGATTTTCAGCTGTGGTACCGAAGTGGGATTTAACATCAAGGCAGAAAATATTCTTAGAAATTTTGATGCAGTGGTACTTTCTACCGGAGCAACACAACCGAGAAGCTTACAGATCAAGGGTGATGAGCTCAAAGGGGTTCATTTTGCGATGGATTTTCTAGGTAAACAAAATCAGGTAATCAATGGAGAAATTGCCGAAAACCCGATTTCTGCAACTGGGAAAAATGTTATTGTCATTGGCGGTGGAGATACCGGAAGTGATTGTATTGGTACTTCCAATCGACATGGAGCGGCATCTATCACCCAATTGGAGCTTTTGCCTAAGCCTCCACAGCAACGAAATGTTCTAAATCCTTGGCCAGAGTGGCCAATGACGCTAAGAACTTCAAGTTCACACGAAGAAGGTGTGGACCGTGTGTTTTCCATTTTGACCAAAGAATTTATTGGCAACGAAGCAGGTGAAGTCACCGGGTTGAAATTAGTTGACTTGGAATGGGTAGACAAAGGTGGAAGAATGGGTTTTGAGGAAATCGCTGGAACGGAACGAACCTTACCTTGTGATTTAGCATTTATAGCTGTTGGATATACTGGTCCAGCTCAAAATGGCCTTCTGGAGGCCTTCGGATCAGAATTAATGGAAAACACACTTCCAAAGTCCAAAAACTATCAAAGCACAAATTCCAAAGTTTTCCTTGCTGGAGATATGCGCAGGGGGCAGTCCTTAGTTGTATGGGCAATTTCTGAAGGAAGGGAAGCTGCGGTAAAAGTCGACGAGTTCTTGATGGGAACCTCAAGTCTTCCGCAAAAAGATGAATCATTTTTCCATGTAGAGGAAGAAATTTCCAGTGGAAGTTAAATAGAGCCTTCGCCTAGTTTGGCAAAAAGCCTAAACCAAAAATGCCCCCAGAATATATTTTAGGGGCATTTTCGATTTTCAAAATAAGGGATTTTTAATTCCCTCCACTTGGTCGCTTTCGGAATTGAACTCGATCCTCAATCTGACTGCCTGGTCTTCTTCCGCGATCTTTTTGACTCAGTTTGATTTCCTCCCATTTGGTTCGCTGCTCGTCTGTAAGGATAGCTTTGATCAATTCATCTTGCTTTCTCATTTCGGCTCTTTGCTCATCCATTTCAGCTTTTCTAGCTTCGCTTTCTTTTTGTTGCTCTACACGGTCTTGATTTCTCTTTTTTGCATGTTCAAGGTTAATCGAAAGAATCTGATTTTTCTGATCGGCTGTTAAGCTTAATTCCTCCGCCATTTTCTCAGTCATGCGAGCGGCTCGTTGTTCGAAAGTAAGTCGTTCTCCGCCTCTTTGTTGTGCAATGCTGCTTAAGCTGATCATCACGACCAATCCTGAAGCTAAAATCCATTTTTTCATTTTGTCTCTTGGTTTGTTATGCTTTTTAGACCTACCGAATTGATTGGGGTTTAACTAGACTTAAAAATTGAGATGTTAATTGAGGTTAATCTGAGATTTTGAGATTGTGGGAACAAAAGATTGACTCTCTAAAACCGTGAAACTCGATTAATGAAAATCTTGGTTCTTGACTTTCATTTCTTAATTCTAAAATCTTAATAAGAAGCACTTAATTCTAAAAATATTGGCTCTAATCTCTTGATTTAAGCTACTTTTTCTCAATCAATTCCTTCCTTTCGCTTTCTCGCACATATTTAGGCTTGATCAAAAGACGAAGACTTGGATCAAAGCTGAGGTAATTCCAAGACCAATTTAAAAATACGAAGAGCCTATTTTTCACCCCAAGTATGGCCATCAAATGAACAAATAACCAAGTCAGCCAGGCTAATAGACCTTGAAATTTGATAAATGGAAGATCTACGACTGCACGCTTTTTACCAATCGTTGCCATAGATCCTAGGTTCTTGTATCGAAATGGTTTCAAAGCTTTTCCCTTTTGAGCATCTATGAGATTGTTAGCGAGCCTTTCTGCCTGCTGCAAAGCCACCTGTGCTACTTGTGGATGTCCCTTGGGATATTTTTCTTCCGTAAGTAGACTCACATCTCCCAAAGCATAAACCCCAGGGCAGTCGATGATTTGGGAATAGGAATCAACATAAATCCGCCCACTTGGCGCATAATGTTCCAGAGACAAACCATCGATTAAGTTGGGCTTGATACCAGCTGCCCAGAGCAGTGTTTGTGTTTCTAAAAAAACATCGTCGCTGAGGCTTACGATTTGCCCATCATAGTCTTTAACTTGGGTATTGAGCATGACGTCTACCCCGAGCTCTTGAAGGTACTTCAATGCATGACTTTTAGATTCAGGAGACATGGAACCGAGTAGTTCTGGACCTGCCTCAATCAAGACCACTTTCATATTGTGGAAATTAAGCTCAGGATAGTCAATCGGCAGCACATTATTTCGAAGTTCGGCCATCGCTCCGGCAAGCTCTACTCCGGTCGGTCCGCCTCCGACAATTACTACGTTCATGAGATATTTGCGATGCTCTACTTTCTCAATATTAATGGCCCGCTCATAGTTAGAAATTACTTTATTTCGGATGTAAAGCGCTTCCGATACAGTTTTCATTGGGGTAGCATAATACTCGATGGACTTGGAACCAAAATAATTGGTATCCCCGCCCATAGCCAAAATAAGGTGATCGTAGTCTATATAACCAATATCGGAGTAAAGTCGGTTTTGATTTACATCAATGCGCTGCACCTCAGCCATCCTGAAAATCACATTTTTTGAATGGTGAAAAATTTTGCGCAGCGGAAAAGAAATTGCACTAGGCTCTAATCCGGCAGTGGCGACTTGGTAGAAAAGTGGCTGAAACTGATGGTAATTATTCTTGTCAAGGAGAATTACCTGAAAGTCTTTCTTCATTAATTTACGAGCTAGCTTCAGCCCTGCAAAGCCTCCTCCCACTATTACTACTTTGGGATGATTGGAAGTGGGAATATTTGGAAATTGCTGACTATCAATAGAATTCATATCTTCATCTGTTTTAATAGTTAACGGTGATTCATGTTAAAAAGACGGTAAAATGAATAGTTATTTCAATTTGATTCAATAAAAAAGTTTGATTACTGATGAAATGCGTTCTGTTCTAAAAAAATTTCATGAATTAGGTCATCACAAATTAAAATCAAAGTAAACGTGAGAATCTTAATCTAGCCATCAAAACTTACCTGAAGAAATAAAGGATCAAGCATGAAGAATGAACAAGTCTTTTCCATTTTATTTAAATTGTGCTTCTTCGTGAAATATCTGTGGCCATTGCGGAGTAATAGACTTTATAAAAACACCATTAATCAGAAGCATTTCTACCTAGATCAAAAGATTTGCTATTTTTACCCACCAAATAAAAGAGACGCATGGGAAGAGCATTTGAATTCAGAAAAGAGCGAAAATTCAAGCGATGGGACAAAATGTCCAAGGTCTTTACCCGATTGGGTAAGGAAATCGTGATGGCGGTGAAATCAGGAGGACCAGATCCTGCCTCAAATCCACGCCTTCGGACTATCATGCAGAATGCCAAGGGCGCTCAGATGCCTAAGGATAGGATCGAAGCGGCAATTAATCGCGCCTCGAATAAGGAAGAGAAGGACTTTGAAGAAATGGTTTATGAGGGCTATGGCCCATTTGGTGTCGCAGTAATCATAGAAACCTCCACTGATAATATCAACCGGACTGTTGCCAACGTCCGCAGTTACTTTTCTAAAGCAAGTGGCTCACTCGGCACGTCCGGCTCGGTAAGTTTTATGTTTGACCGAAAAGCAGTTTTCAGATTTGCAAAAGCAGAATTTGATTTGGAGGAATTAGAGTTCGAATTGATCGATTTTGGATTGGTAGATATCGATGAAAATGACGGTGAAATCTACGTTTACACCGAGTTTGAAGATTTTGGTACGATGCAGAAAGTATTAGAAGAAAAAAGCATAGATATCATAAGTGCAGATTTTCAGAGATTCCCTACTACTTTGACAGAACTTACTGAAGAGCAAGAAGAGATCATCCACAAAATGATCGATAAAATGGAAGAAGATGAGGATGTCAACCAAATATTTACTAACATGGCCTAAGCTGCGGCATTGACAAACAATCATGAATTTTCCAAAAAGACAAAATTACCAGACCACCGAAAAACCACTAATCATAATCGGGAGCAAAAACCCTGTAAAAATAGCCTCCACTGAAAGCGCATTTTCAGAGGTATTCAAACAGCCATTTCTAGTAAATGGAATCAATGCTAGTTCGCTCGTTTCAGATCAGCCAAAAGGTGACAAGGAAACATTCGAAGGTGCAAAAAACCGAGCTCGCAACTCAAAATCAAGTTTTCCTGAGGCGGATTATTGGGTTGGGATAGAAGGAGGAATCGCAGAAGATGAATTGGGAATGAGTGCTTTTGCATGGGTTTATGTGGAAGACAAGGCTGGACTAACTGGAAAGGCAAAAACAGGCACTTTTTATATTCCCGAAGGCGTAGCTAGGCTAGTCAGGTCAGGGATAGAACTTGGACATGCTGATGACCTATTCTTCGCACAGGAAAATTCAAAGCAAGAGGGAGGATCTGTAGGAATTCTCACACGTGGAGTCCTTGACCGGACGGCGTATTACCATCAAGCAATCATTCTGTCTTTAATCCCTTTTTTAAACGAAAAATTATATTGAACTTAATTTGATCTATAAAAAATATTATAATCACCCGATTTTAAAATATTTTTTAAAAAACTTGTCTGGTATCCAATAATTCTCCTTCTTGAGCGAAGAATTTTTCAATATAATTCTAAAAAGATATTTCCCTTAATAATAGTTGCTTAAATCACCCAACCTCTTAAGTAATGATGGGCCTCCCTCGGGAGGTCTATTTTTTTAAGTTTTTTAAAAAATTCCGCAATGAAACCCCCCAATCTGGATCAGCATCCCATTCAGGACCAATATATAATTCATCTCTGACGAGTAGTTTGATATAATATTTAACCACTGTACGACTCATATCAGTTGATGGACTCAGTTCTAAACCCATACTTTGCATCAAATCTGCTTCTCTTCCCTCAACTTTCAACAGAATAAACTGGACACGATCCTCAATCAACTCCTGATTTGTCTTCGCTTCTGTAAGCCACTCAACTTGGTAAGCGTATTCCTGCTTTAAGATCTCCTCAATTCCAGACTTTTGATTTGCTTGCTCTGCAAGAATAGTTTCCTGAGACTTTCCGTAATTATCGTATTTGAAATAACTTAATAAGCCTGATTGTGCGGAGGATCCTTCGATAGGAATTCCCAATTTGAATACATTAAGATTAAGTGGATTTCTAGGCAAAAACTTCAATGTGGCTGTAGCTTCCTCAGCGCTGATGCTCAGAAACTCTGGTACATCCAGAACCAATAAATTTTTAGATTTTAAACCTTCGCCGATCGCTGCAAATTGACGGATGGTTTCAGCATAAGTCTGACCCACTTTCCCAAATAACGTAATGCTTGGAATCATTTGGTCATTATTGGAAAAAGGGCCTACATGAATGCTAGTTTGATTCTTTTGCCGAGTCACTAAAATAATGTTCTTAACTTGGCGAGCACTAAAAGCTTTCGCATACTCCGCCTGAACCTCCTTTGATACTGTAACCTGTTCGAGTTCAAAATAGGCTACTGGATCAGCTCCCGCTACAACAAGACTCGTGTGTACACTGTCTGCCAGCTGTTTCCAAGTCAAAATTGGCCTAGTTCCAGGGTCTGAAGAGATTAATACTACGGCTTTACCATCAAAAAAAGATTCAGGAAGCGTTCCTTGAGCTGGACTTACAAAATTTAAAGAAATAAATAAAAATAAAGAACCTATATATTTCATCTATTCAGAGCGTAGATTGGCTGAGCTTATTAATATTACAAATATACATAACGCAAAATACTTCCTGAAATGGTAACTCCAAGCATGTCAATTTTTAGCTTTTTCTTCTTTTTATTTATTTCCGTTGGCTTTGCTCAGTCCATTGATGAAAAAAAATTGCTTTCAGACTTAAAACTATTATCCGCTGATGAGTTGAAAGGTCGAAAAACACTCAGTGAAGGAAATAAAAAAGCCAGAAAGCACATTCAATCTGAGTTTCAAAGAATAGGTCTGAAAACACAATATGCAGAGTATCTACAGTCTTTTTCCTTCGAAAATCAAAGAGAAAACAAAAGATATGAAGATGCCGTCAATGTCATAGGCTTTTTACCGGGTTTGGACTCTAGGAAGATCATTGTGATTACGGCGCATTACGATCATGTGGGTGTTGGAAAAAAAAATTCGAAGGGCGATTCGATTTACAATGGTGCGGATGACAATGCTTCAGGAACGGCAGCTCTTTTAGCTTTAGCGGAGTATTTTTCGAAAAATCAACCTCAACATCCGATCATGTTTGCTGCCCTAGATGGTGAAGAGATGGGGCTTCAAGGGGCTAAGGCCTTACTAAAAGACTTTCCGTTTCCTCTGGATAATATCCTCATGAACATCAACATGGATATGATTAGTAGAAATGAGAACGACGAGTTATATGCTTCTGGGACACATTATTATCCGGAATTGAAACCAATTCTTGAGCAAGCATCAGTCGGTTTGCTACCAAGCCTGAGATTTGGTCATGATCTGCCTAATACTGGCCGAGAAAACTGGACGCAGTCCTCAGACCATGGACCCTTTTTTGATGAAAAAATCATGCACATCTACTTTGGAGTTGAAGACCATGAGGATTATCATCAGCCTAGTGACGAGTTTGAGAATATCAAACCAAGTTTCTTTACAAACGCGGTGAAATTGATTTTGAAATGTATTGTTGCTCTGGATCAGAAATTACCAAAATAATGAGTAAAAAATTTCTATTTAATTTGATCTTGAGTATTTTAGAAAAGATTCATCTTCCACTCCCATACACTATTGCCTAAATCAGACTTCATTACCAAGCTACTAATTTGGAGGCTTCGACACATGAGCAACCAAAACTTTATCCTGATTCTCAGTGGGATAATAGGGATAATTTCAGGCTTGGCGGCTGTTATTCTGAAGGAAGCAGTCCATGCCATACAGCATTTTCTTACAGAGGATTTCTATACTGAGTACGCCAATTTTTTATATATTCTGTATCCTCTTATTGGGATTTCGGCTGCCTATATGGTAGGAAAATATTTTTTTAAGGATACTGGGGGACATGGGATTCCTGACGTATTATTTACAATTGCAAAAAAACAGAGCATAATTCCTCGGGTTAAAACCTATAGTCGAATATTTACCTCCGCCTTGACAGTAGGTTTCGGAGGTTCGGTCGGCTTGGAGGCACCAATGCTAGTCACAGGATCCGCAATTGGCTCAAATGTTGGACTTCTGGTCCATCTTAATGCTAAAAAACGAACGCTATTAATTGGATGCGGTGCAGCAGGAGCAATATCCGCAATTTTCGGAGCCCCAATTGGCGCGGTGATCTTTGCCATCGAAGTTATATTAATGGAGATTAGTACAGCTTCATTCATCCCTTTACTGATTGCCTCTGTAACGGGATCCTTGACTTCAATGATTCTCATAGGAGAAGACCCAGTTTTCACATTTGACCTGGTAGGATCTTTCTCTGCAAGCCATATGCCGTATTATTTATTACTAGGCATGGTTTGCGGCGTCGTGTCACTCTATTTCAGTAGTGCTGTTCGAACTACCGAACGTCTCTTAGAAAGCCTAGATTCTCAAGTATTAAAACTACTCTATGGAGGAGCCCTTATTGGCTTCATGGTCTTTTTTTTCCCGCCGATTTACGGGGAAGGATACGATTTCTTGAATCTTTTGATTAATGGCAATTCAGATCAGCTGCTCGATAAGAGTCCATTTTTCTCCTCCACAACAAACCCATATTTGATAATCATTTTTCTTTTACTGATTATTTTGGTAAAGCCAATTGCTTCAGCATTAACCCTAGGAAGTGGAGGAAGTGGGGGGATTTTTGCCCCGTCGCTTTATGTTGGAGGTGTTGTAGGTTTCGTTTTTGCCTATTCTAAAAATATGCTTGGATTCCATATTCCACTTCCACTGGCACATTTTACCCTAGTAGCTATGTGCGGTGTGATGGCCGGCGTCCAGCATGCACCTTTGTCAGCAATCTTCTTGATTGCAGAGCTTACGGGTGGATATGAATTGTTTGTGCCCTTAATGTTCGTTTCGGCAATATCCTATATCACGACCACCTATTTCCAAAAAGACAGTTTGTACGTGATGCAACTCAAAGAAAAGGGGCGCCAACTTCCTGAATCCAAAGATCAGGAGCTTCTGGATTTAATCACTATTACACATGTGATCGAACGGGACTTGATCCCAATACATCCTGATGCCAAGCTCCGAGATTTGATCGATTTGGTAAAAATATCGAAGAGAAATATTTTCCCTGTCGTAGGTAACGATGGCACGCTCAGAGGAATCATCACGCTTGATGATATCCGGGATATTATGTTTGATCGGGAAAAGCAAGAGAAGATCTCGATTAGTCAGCTCATGCACATTCCCCCAGAAATCCTATTGGACACAGAAAATATGCAAAAAGCGATGGAGAAATTTGAGCGATCTGGTGCTTGGAATCTCCCTGTAATCGCCGAGGGTCGCTATATAGGTTTTGTCTCTAAGTCGAGAATCTTCAATGCATATCGAAAAAGGCTCATCAGAGAACGCCAAGATTAGGCAATTTTAGAATAAAATTTGGAGAAACGATTACCCACCTTTTGCCTCACTTTGCAGGATCTACTTAATTAAGTTACGCGCAATTATCCACATAATTCACTTTCAAAATACTATATAACATATTGATACATAGTATTTTGAAAGCCCAAAAAAACTTAATGTGGATAAATTATTGATTTTGTGGATAAAAAAACCTTGTATTTTTTAATCCTTTAAAAATGGTCAGAAATGGACTTTTTTGAAAATTAGATTTTTTCTTAAACCTCAAAATTATTTTAAAAATCAAAAGCTTTATTAAATCATTTTTAGAAGAAAATTTGGTTCGGGAAAAAAATTATAGTCTGACTTTATACCACTTGAAAAAATTAAATCAAAGAAATCCATAGCCCTTAGAATTATCTAATTTTAACAGGCTAAATTCAAATTATATTCCGTAGCCTAATGGTGCGAGGTTGTTCATTTGACGCATGATCCACCCTTGGCGACCTACGATGTAGGGTGTAGGTCTCGCAGGAGTCCATCTTCTTGGATTAGGTAAGACTGCTGCGATCATTGCGGATTGACTTCTATTGAGCTTTGCAGCGGGCTTGTTATAATAGGTCTGGGCAGCGGCTTCAATTCCATAGATTCCCTCTCCCATTTCAATAACATTCAGGTACACTTCCATAATCCGCTCTTTGGACCAAATAAGCTCTACTAAAACTGTGAAATATGCCTCCAAGCCTTTGCGGATATAGCTTCTGGATGGCCACAAAAAAACATTTTTGACTGTTTGTTGGGTAATTGTACTCGCTCCCTTGATTCGCTTTCCTTTTTTATTTCCTTCCCAAGCTTTGTTCATTGCTTCCAAATCGAATCCATTGTGATCCAGAAATTTTTGATCTTCGGAAGCATACACCGCTTGCGGCGCATGCTTGGATGTTTCACTCATGGTCACCCAATCCTTGTATAATCTCATCTCCTTTTTTTCGTCAGTTGCTTGCTCCACTAATCGGATCACCATTAGAGGAGTAATCGGAATAGGAACGAAGCGATAAAGAATCGTGAAACCAATGGATAGGATAAAAAACCAGAGCATTAATTTCCAGATAAATTTCCAAACCCATTTCAAAATTTTCATAGCCCGTATTAATAAGTCGCAAAGGTCTGCACAAATTGGTAGAAAAAGACAGCTTTTTCACTCGTTGCAATAATATTTAGATCTTCTTCCATCGCTTGAATCTCGGCTCCATTGATCAATCCTGCCTCAAGTAGGCCAGAGCTTCCACTTTTCATTAAAATTTTCCAGAAGCTCAGCATTTTTTTCAGGTCTTCCGATTTGGATTGGTCAAGGTGAAAATTTCCATGAAAAATGGCTATTTCCTTATATCCAGCTTTGAAAAGCATATTACCAAGCTGCGCTCCTACGTCAGGATCTCCACCATGCGCACGTTGAAGCTGGTTATATCGCTCATAATACAATTTCAGATTTGGAAGTTCTGGAGCAAAATAAAAGCTCGAATTAAACACTTCCGTTATCCAGACTTTTGCTCCGGGAATTAGGAATTGGGTGGTTAATTCCAGCACCTTAGTGGGATCAGGGATATGCTCCAATGCCCAACAAATAAATACTGAATCAAATTGATCCTCCAAATCCAACTTCCGTCCATCTTGGCAAAAAAACTTAACCCGATCACCTGCAAAAGCTAAATTCTTCTTGGCCTGCTCAATCTGAACTTCAGAATAATCAACACAAGTTATCCTAAGCTCCGGCCAAAGTTTGAGCAACATATGAGTCTGAGCACCTACTCCAGAGCCTATTTCAAGAAGATTTTTACAGCCCGTAAAATCTATGCGGGGATAAATTTTAGACTCTAAAAAATTGGCTTGATCCAAGAGACGCTGCTGCTCCTCTGGGATAAATCCGTGTAAATATGCCTCTGCCATAGCACGCTCGTTATATTTTAATTCTAAAAGAATGGAATCACTAGTTAACTCTTTGCAGAATTATTGGGGAATTTAACGTTTCTGAAACTATTCGGGCAAATCTCTGAAGATCTTTATAAGAACTAATCTGGATCTCTGGTTGATTAATTTTGATTTCACTTCTGAAAGTCATTCCGTTATCTTTTTCAATCAACTCAAATTTGAATTCCAGTTCATTGCGCTGCATCGACATCTCGATAGACCTTGGATATTCATCAAGCGAATACCCCTCTGGGATGGTGAGCTCAAATTTCATATTTTCTCTAAACTTGTATTCAAATTCAACCGGATAGTATCTTATATCCTCCAAAAAAAGATCGACTGATCAAAAGGCGTCAAAATCAACAGCTCAGGACTAGTTTGATCAATAGGTCGCTTGTAGCTGGAAAACACATATTGCTCCGCCAGAAAATGATCTTCCATCTGAATATCGTAGGCATCTTCTTCCTGAATCTCTGGCCTAGGTCCATTCGCTCGGAGACTTTCCCTCAGGCTAAGCAAGTTCAATCCCATAATTTTCGCATTGTTCTGATAGCTTAGACTCCCCAGGGAATATGTAAATAAGGATAGCTCCAAGTCCAAACCAGAAGTATGGTCAAATCGAATGGGATCAGACTGGAGACTTGTCCATCAATCACAAATCCCTGAGGCATCAATTTCTTGGGAGAGATCAATCCAAAGGGCAGATTTATATCAGTACCATCCAACCAAATCACTTTTCCATCAAGCTCCACCCGAAGCAAAGACGAAGAGAACTGATCAAGGTATGGACTTGGTATTAGGCCCGTGCGATTCTCTGCTTTTTTATTGGTCAATACTAAATTCGACTTGATTCCAAAATCTCGAAGGACTACAACAGCAGATTGATATCCAAGTGATTCCCCTTCCCGGACTTCACTAAGTCATTGGCAGATTGAGAGGAGAGCGCGTATAAAGTGGGTATCAGCTCAAATTCATTGACAAGGTATCGGTAGATATTCTCGGCTGTTTGCAACTGAGTCTGACCTATAAGTCCCTCTTTAATCCCAAGTTTCCGCATAGTGCCAGTTTTGAAGTATGACTCAAAAGCCTTGATTCCTTGAATTTGATTTCCTAATTCCTCCCAGGTGGAATACACGATACGGTCGCCTTGGGAGGCATCTCTGGATAGGACGCCTTCGACTCGATCGATATAGTCTAGGGAATTGATAATGTAAGGTTCGTAGCGAAAGGATTTGATACTGTCAATTTCCCAGTAGAAAAGATCTCGCTCATCTGATTGATAAGCTGCTTCTTTTACTCTTTTGCCTTGCACTACTAACTGATACTGGAGAAAGTTTGGGAGCCTGAGCGCATAGAAGGATTTCAGCTTAGGGTATTCGCCTTGGAAAGCCCAGCCTTCAAGCGAATAATAGGCTCGATCTAATTTGGCATATTTCCATTTTAGGATAGAGCCTTGTTTTACATTAGGAAATATCAATCGGTATTCGGAAAAACCTTGGTCCAGTTCTACTAGCTTGATATCTTCTTTAGTGAGCATTTTGCTGATTCGCTCCCCGTTTTCTAGATAGCTGATTGTGGCCTGCAATTCTAGGATTTGCTCCAGCATTAGCTCTCCAGCTGGTTCAAAAGGAATCCGGATATCTCCGAAAATGTGCAGATTATCTTTCAACACTTTGTATCGGTAGTGAAATTATGTGACGACTCCTTTCACCTGATAGAGGCCCGACTGCTGCTCCCATACAGGAACGGTCACTCCAGCTTCGAAAAGGACTACGACTAAAGCCTCTAACTCAAATGGCACCTCTGTCATGGCTAATTCCTCACCTGAATATTCTCTGAATACGATTTGGCATTCTGCTACAGAGATGCCCAATAGCATAAAACCAACCAGAAATGTATTTCGCGCACTCACTGGAACCTTATGGATTCCCTTTCTTTTTAAGGACCACCGGTGCACTGAGTTTGGCTGCAACAATCTCCATTAGAAATTTTAGATCACCGTATTCTTCCGGTCCGATCAATGGTGATTTCACGGTTACTTTGGCTGTAATTTTCAATGAATTATTTATTACTTGACCTTCGTATAGGAAGGATATTGAATTGCTTGGAATTGTAATATTCTCTGAAGCAGGGTAATCATCCACCTCATAGCCATCCGGTATGATCACATTTGCTAAGTAAGTCTCACTGAATGCATAGCCAAAATCTACCGGAAACACGCGATACTCCTGAGTGAATGGGTTTTTAGAGAAAGAAGAAAAATCCAGAGGGCTAAAAACAATCAAGTCTTCTTTACCTGCGCCATCTATTTGTCTTTTGAAATTGAGACTGTGATAGTTGTTCTCCTGCAATTGATCCTCACTGGATAGTACTTCCAATACTGTTCCTTCTTCTACTCGAAATAATTCTGACAATGACTTTTTCTGATCTTTCAAGCTTCTGGCTGAATGTGCAACCTGTAGTCCTTTGTAATTATAATTCCGCAGGGTAGTGTTCAAAATCAAATTTGCATTTTCATCCAAAGTGACTTCTGTGAGCACTACGACATTGGAGTTATGCTTGAAATCGAGGGGAATTAATTCACTCTTATCTTTCTGGAGTAGTAAACCGGCTTTGACATGCTTATCCAGATCTACATAGCCAAAAGGAGCCATCGGATCTATCAAATCAAGGTATTGGCTCTTTCCGTCTAGCTCGACATGAAGTAAAATCTCGTCAAACTGATTCATAAATGGAAATGGTACCAAGTCAGATCTGCCATTGCCTTTGGAGCCAATCAAAATAGGATCACATTTGATTTCCATGGACTTTAACAAACCCATCAATGCCAAATTCATCTCTCCAGGGGTGCCAGTTTTAGACTTTAGCAATTGGGGAAGCGATTGCTCGGGATAGATCCAATCTTCCCCTTTGATCACAAAATTATCCCGAAGGTAATAGTAGGCTTTCTTGGCTTTTTCGGTTTGAGTATCGCCGGTGAGGTCCACTTGCACCATCCCTTTTTCCATGGGATTGCTGCGATAATATCCTTTGTCTTGATAAACTGAGATGACTCCATCTCCCAATTTCTCCCAAGAATCAAGAATTTGCTTCCACTGGCTTGCCGAGGAGTAACCGTCTCCACTAGATTGGTATTGAGCAAGCTGGAATTCCACTCGTTCCGCATAGTCTCTATAATTGACCATAAATGGCTCCGCTTTCATCGAATATAGATTTCGAAGCGTCCATTCAAAGGTTCCGTTATTGCTAGTTTTTTCGGCATCCGTATAATAGCGTTGGCCTTGACCGATCATTTTATATTCGAGCTGGGGTACGATCGCAATCCTATATTTGGATACAAGTGTAGGGATGGGGTTTTGAAATGTCCATCCGTCCAAAAAGGTGATATTCTTGTCAGATTTCTTGTAGGTATATTCGAGGATGGATCCCACCTGAGCATTTGGGAAAGCGATTCGAAACTCCCTGTAACCACCACCCAGATCCACATTATAGAAATTGTCCTTTTCCACCTTAATTGTCTGATCAGCACCGTTGGAATAACTGGTAATCTGTGCCTTCTCTCCAAAAATATTTTCGGTTCGATCATCCCCTACATAATACTTGACTCGGACATCGGCGTATTCCTTACCTGCCTCCGTAAGGATTTTGACCCGAAAAAGATATGTCGTTTCCAACAAACCACTTATGAATTTTGAATCCCCGCTTTCATACAAGACTACTGCAGCGGCATCCGATTCATACTCGACTTTCGTCAAGGCGATTTCTTCTGTAGTATATTGACCGAATTTGACCGCTTGAGCCAGGGCTAGAAATGGCGTTAGACTTAGCACCAAGAGTAAAGTAAATTTCTGCTTCATCTTATTTTTCTGATAATGTGGGCTTAATAAAAATGTAGGACTTGCTTAGACTCAGGTTAATCTTTTTGACTAATTCAGACTTGGATTCTTCATCAAGTTCTTCCTGCTCCATGTAGTTGATTTTTCGGGTGACAGTCAGTTCATTCCCCTGAAAGGAATGATTCAATTGGATCTGAATTCCCTTTTCTTTGAATGTCTGATTTTGTAATTCAAATTCGGGCTCCATCGCCTCTGCTAGTGTGATCACATAGTCATCAATAGCAGACAAGGAACCCATCTCCAAAATACTTTTGGAGATCTTGTCCATAAATGGTCGAAGAATGACCCGCTTAGAAGTGTTTTGAGTGAAACGCTGAATCACTCCTTCATAGGACACCTCAGCCAGTGGAATCGAATCTCTTTTGTCCAAATCAAACTTCAACTCCTCAATAATCAACCCGCTCACGGGTGAATTTTTATTGAAATAATCTCGCTGTTGCCGCGAGTCAAGCTGAGTTTTTAAGTATATCAAATCACCGGCAGGATTTCCTTGAAAACTCTGATTGGTCTTGATTTTTGCATTGCCGGCGGCGTCGATTTCAATGCTTGTATAAGACTTTGCAGTATTCCAGTCCAAGCCTTTGTAGTCTGGGGTTTTAGTCAAATACCCACCGGTTTTATTGGTCACCAATACATGCCTATTCTTAGTGAAGTCTCCCAAATAACCTGCTGGAAGGGTATTGGATGTACACTCAAGCCAAACCGGCTGATCTCCATCTATCGCTTGAAGGATGACATGATTGAACTGGTTGCTGGGAAACTCCACCTCGATATCATCTTCATCCTGACCTGCAAAAACCAAGGTGTAGTGCGATTCTATTCCTACCTCAGCCAACATACTTTGCATCAAGAAAGTCAGCGCTTTGCAATCGCCATAGGCGTATTTCACTACATCAGAGGTCTTCATGCTCTGCCAGCCACCTATTCCGAGTTGGATGGAGACATAGCGGTAGTTACGCTGCAAGTAGCTATAGAGAATATCAATCTTTTCGAATGTACTATTTGAATTGGCGGTCATCTTCCGAATCGATGCTTTGAATTCTTCTGGAAGATCATTCCTGTTTTCATTAAGCTGGGTCAAAAAGGAAGCTAAACCAGACCAATTATCCATGGTACCTACGAAACTCTCCATTCCAAACTTGATTGGAGCCAGCAGTAAGCGATGATCTTCTTCCTCCTTGAGATCCGGCTCCTGTATTGGAAGATCTTTCTCGATCCATGTCATTCGAGTTTGCCCTGCGAGGTCAGCTTTAGATTTTTCCCCCAGCAAATTTAACTCTCTTGTCCTTAAGCCTACAGTAGCAGGATAGTCCACCTCAAAAGTGGAAGAAACCACCTTCTGATTGTAGTGATGAACTGGAATCCAATCAGGCAAGAAGAAGTTAGTTTTAGACATGACTTCTGTCTTTATAGTGACTTGGATGGGGAATTCTCCACTCTTCAAGACGTAGCGCTTGTATCGATTATCATCAAAAATCGACATAGTCGAATATGCTGAAAAATCACTCATGTCTTTCAGCTTTGCTCTATGGAGTGTTTTCTGACTGATCGGGTCTGTCACTTCCAATTCGAAATTGACAATCTCATTGAGTCGATCATATCCGAGTACAGTGGTGGCATGTTTCAAACCATCAGCTGAGGTGATCAGTAGGTTGAGCTCAGTGGTGGTAGTAAATTGAAAATCCTCTGAAATACTTAGCGCCTTTTTCTCAGTTAAAAAAGAATGGATTGTGGCCTTCTCAGAGTTAGTCAAAGTATCTATCTGAGTGACGGAAGAGGTGAATAGAAAAGCACCAAATAAAAAAGATAACATAAACTAAATTTATAAATATGTTGTAAGATAGAAGAAAGCTTTTAAAAACTAAAATGCCGGGTAAATACATTTTGAATTTTTTTCATTTTGTAGTTTGAGACTAAAAATTTGGATCCCATTCATCCTTTTTTGGCTTGTAATTCCCAAATAATCTTACCTAATTTAATTTTTTACGAAATAAATTTTAGATGTCTCCAGTTATCATAGGAAGTTTTGCGGAATTTGAGCAATACAACGGTCAGGAATTAGGAGCTTCAGAATATTTCAAGATCACCCAAGAACAAATTAATCGCTTTGCCCTGGCCACCCATGACCACCAATGGATTCACACCAATCCAGAGCGCGCAAAGGCTGAGGGTGCTTTCGGAAATACCATTGCTCACGGATACCTGACATTAAGTATTGTTCCTTACCTATGGGAGCAAATCGTCGATGTTCGAAATCTAAAAATGATGATCAACTACGGGATTGAATCCCTTCGATTTGCAAATCCTGTATTGGTAGATAGCGAGGTTCGGCTCGTGGCCAAGCTCAAATCTCTTGCAGATCTACGCGGTACGATCAAAGCCGAGGTACAAGTCAAGCTGGAAATAAAAGATCAAAAAAAACCAGCTTTCTCAGGTGTGTTGATCTTCTTGTATCACTTCGAGCCCTAAAATATTGTCTATCAAAAAACATTGATAAATCAGGAATCACAAACGGAAAGGATAAGCCAAGTCCATCTTCCAGGGAATTAAGGCCGATTTAAACTTGAGGATCAAAGATAAAGGTCGATTCCGAAGGCTTGACCAAGATTTGCCATTTACATTGAGAAACCTCTGTGACCATTGGGTTAAAAAATAGCCGAATTTTTCAATTCGGCTTTTCGTGTTTTAGAGCAAAATTTAATTCAGTCGATTCCTTTCCTCATCACTTCCAGAGTTATTATTCACCCGGAAGCTATCGCCTTTAGAAAAACGATACCGAAGGGTAAATCGAACTCCTTGGTTACTTCGATATTGCCTAAAAGAGGTATCTATATCCGCAAATTCAACCTTTGCACGGATGATCTGGGTACGAAAAAGGTCAGTCCCATTGACCGCAATCGTCAATTTGTCTTTCATAATTGACTTGGTCACTCCAGCATCCACCCAACCAAAGCCTTCGATGAAGCCCTGTCCCCAAATTTGTGGACCAAGATACATTCCCATTACTTCCAGTTTGAATCCTTTTGGTAAGGTGAAGTTATGTTGCGATCTGACCATGAATGAGGTTTGAGCATTATCTAGCAGATCATCTCCAATCTGGGATTTGAACCGGTTGTAGTTAACCTGTACCATATTGGATGTTCCCCACCATTCTTTGATTTGCACCGGCACGATCGCTCGGAAATTGGCATTTCTAGTCTTATCAAAATTATCCGTAAAGGTTGTGGTCGTACGGTTTTCTTGATCTTGGATAAAGACCTGCATAAAAGCATCCTTGGTCTCTGAATATCCGACCGTGAACTGATACATCCCTTTCACGACATGGTTCATTTCGAAATTAGTCGAATACTGTGGTTTCAGATTTGGATTGCCTGTCTCAGAAGTCAATGGATCAATGTAATACACAAAGGGATTCAGCAATCGGTAATTCGGTCGAGTGATTCGACGATTTGCAGTATACACGATCTGGTAGTTCTCACTGACTTTGTGCTGGATAAATGCGCTTGGGAAGAGATTGAAATAGTTCTGCGTATTCACCTGTTCCAAGGTTACCGAGTTCCCCTCAATATCTGAGTATTCCCCTCTTAAGCCAGCTTGAAAAGAAACTTTCTCCGAAAATTCACCTTTGTATGAAGCATAAGCAGCCAACACATTTTCATGGTAGATAAACTTATTACTGCTTGGATCAGGTGTAAATGGGCCATCTTCTTTAGATCGACTCAGATCAAGATTATTATCCGATTTTACCCAAGAGCCTTTCAAACCAGCCTCGAAAGTACTTCCATTTTTTAGAGGTTTTACAAAATCCACTTTGGCGGTCAAGATATTGTAATACATATCATTCAGTGTCAAGATTCGATCTAGCGTTCCAGTTTGCTCATCTTGTCCAGTCCAAGACAGGTTAGAAAGAAGCGCTTCACTGTCCGAATTCATCCGGGTGAAATCAACATCCGAAGTGATTTTCGTGCCCAACGTATCAAGTTTTCCCTCGTAATGTAGATTCGCAAAAACTCGATCGCTGTGTCCTGTCGCATTGTTATCGGAATCCAAGTAACTATTTTCCAACAGTATCGGGCTTGTAATTTCTGTGGTGGATCTATTCGTATTCAGATCATTGGAATTCGATACTTGCAAATTCAACCCCAAGTTGTGATTTGTATTGATTTCATAATTAGCCGCTCCGCTGAAAAACAAGTTTTTATCTCTGGACTTAATTCTTGATTCTTGACTAAAATTTGAGATTCCTTCCGGAAGCGTGAAATTCCGCTCAATTTCAAGATCATTGTAGATTGCGTATTCATTGAAGTTTAGATTGGCATTAGTTGTCCACTTTCCTTTTTTGACATTCAAAGCTACCCCGGCAATCGGTGCCCAAAGGCCATTAAACTGCCCGCCAAGTTGGACGTTGCCAAAGACCCCATCGACCGTATTCTTTTTCAAAATAATATTGATCACTCCCGCCGAGCCTTCTGCATCAAATCGCGCGGAAGGGTTGTTGATGACTTCCAGACTTTTAATATTGTCCGCAGGCATGGCTCGTAGGAAATTGGCTAAGTCCGTTGCACTCATGTACGTTTGACGGTCATTAATCATGACGACTACGCCGGCTCGGCCATTGAGATTGATGATTCCATCCTGATCCACATAGATTCCCGGCGATTTACCAATGACATCAAGCACATTAGAGCCTTCTGCCATGACAGTTCCTTCTACATTAACAATCGTCTTATCAGCCTCGATGATGATTTCGGGGCGTGTGGACTGTACCGTCACTTCCTTAAGGCCGGTCATTTCATCTTCGATAGATATTATGCCCATTTCCTTAATCAACCCAGAGATCAATTCAAAAGTATCAGATTCAAAGGGCTTAAAGCCAATGGAGGAAATCACGAGCTTGACTTCTCCTGTTTTTACCGTTTCGATCAGGAATTCTCCGAATTCGTTGGATACTGCGCCATCAACTAACCCTCCTCCAGATATATCAATCAAAGCCACGTTGGCATAAGGCACTGCCTCACCTGTCTGATCCAGTATTTTGCCAGAGATTTTGCTGACTTCCTTTGCAGCTAGCGAACTTATCCCCAAAAGGTAGAATAGGATGGTAAAAAAGATAATGTTAGTAGTTTTCATTTCAATAGTAGTTGGTCTAGTTTTCAGACCACCATATGAAAAGAAAATGCCAAGGCTTAAAATCAGCTAAAAACCGCTAAAAAAGAAGGTTTTCCTGTTTGTCTCCAAAACCGCTGTGTCGGAACCGTACACTTTTTGCGTACGCTTTTAGCACAAAAAAATCCCCAAACCTTTCGGATTGAGGATTCAAATTCAATGATTTTCCTTTTTAGGAAGAGATTACTTCGCTGCTGCGTAGTTTTTACTTACTTCTTCCCAGTTGACCAAATTCCAAAATGCGGAAATGTAATCAGGTCGTCTGTTTTGATAATTCAAGTAATAGGCATGCTCCCATACATCTAATCCCATGATTGGAGTTCCAGGACATTCTGAGATATCCATCAAAGGATTATCCTGATTAGGAGAAGAACAAACGCAAAGCTCCTTTTTGGTATCTATACACAACCAAGCCCACCCTGAACCGAATCGGGTGGCAGCTGCCTTGTTAAATGTCTCTTTAAGAGCATCATAAGAACCAAACTTTGCATCGATAGCGGCAGCTAGTTCCCCTGTCGGAGCTCCTCCTCCATTGGGAGATAGGATAGTCCAAAAAAGGCTGTGATTGTAATGTCCACCACCATTGTTCCGAACTGCAGTATTTGAGCCGGCTACTTTTAAAAGTTCTTCAAGAGATTTACCTTCCAGATCAGTGCCAGCGATGGCATTGTTCAAGTTGGTCACATAACCGTTATGGTGCTTTCCGTGGTGAATCTCCATCGTTCTTGCGTCGATATTTGGTTCCAAGGCATTAATTGCATAAGGAAGAGCAGGTAGTTCAAAAGCCATTTTCTTAAAATTTAAAGGTTATAAATGAGTTAAAATGATTCAAATAATCTGTTCTTAAAACCTATCATTTCGCAAAAAAGTTCTGTAAAATTGAATTTTCGTCTATTTTCTAAGTTTTTTGAAAAATGAATTCAAGAGCAGTTCTGCTTCTAGGGCAAGCGTTCCCGCGAAAATCTTCGTCTTTGGGTGAAGTATTGGAGATTCGTTTTTCATAAATCCTCTTTTTGGATCTGAAGCAGCGAAGTGAACCTCTCCAATTTGAGACCAAAAAAGTGCACCCACACACATCATGCAAGGCTCCAAAGTGACATAAAGCCTACAGTCGATCAGATACTTTGCTCCCAAGTAATTCGCCGCCGAGGTGATTGCAAGCATCTCAGCATGCGCGGTGACATCATTCAGCTTTTCGGTTTGATTATACCCCTTTCCAATAATCTTGTTCTTAGAGACGATTACCGCTCCAACTGGAACTTCACCTTCTTCGAAAGCATATTGAGCCTGCTTCAAGGCTTCACTCATGAAATATTCGTGGCTAAAGAGCTCCAAAGTTAAAAGTTTAGCATGGCAAGAATTTCATTTCTCACGCCTTCATTGATGACCACAGCAAGGATCAAAGAAACTACAAGTCCTATGAATGCTTTGACAACGTCATTTTTGGCTAATCGATAGGCACGAAAGACAAGAGTTTTTCGCTTTCTTTCCTTTCCTATTTTCCCTAAAGCAATAGCCAACTCTCTGCCACCGAGCAAGCCTATAAAGACCCACGTCGTGCTCATCGGTACATTGCTGTAGATCTTGAAATAGAACAATATAATAGCATAGACAAAGTCAACAATGGTGGCTGCTCGAACATCAGTTACATTAGACTTCTCATTTACGATCGCTTGAATTTTATCTCCTTTCAGGTAAAAAAGGAAACCGATACCTATAAAGACAAAACCAGCATAAGCTATGAATTCCGCCACGGACAACTGTCTAGGGAGAAATACTGCAATATTGGCGGCATCCTGCATGATCCAAACTGCCCAGAGTGTACCTGAAGTGATCCATTGAAGGACTGTCCAATAAGGCTTTGCTTCTCCTTTGAGGTAATCTTTCACCAAACGCTCGATGGCATACCAGACGATTATCGCCACAAAAAAAGCTAAGAGGTAACCCAAAAAGCTTTTTTTCATTACTTCTATAATGGTACCTGCCTTATAGGTAAATACATTTAGTAACAAAAATGTAGTTGAGACTGGCATCCTAAGCCTTGTCATGATCAAGAGCACAATCGGTGCTGCAAGTTGAAGGAACACGAAACTCTCAGGAGCTTTTTCTAATCCGGGGACGCTCAATCGTTGGTAGCTTACGTCGCCATTAAAGGTAAACCAGCTGTAAGTGACCGTTCCTACAAAAATAAACCCCATAAATAACCAGAGCCAATACCATTTTCTGTCTTGATTGGAAGCGATAAAGGTGCCTATGGTCTGTATGCTATCATTAGCAATGGCGGAATAAGCAGCCAATGCAAAGCCAAACCACATCGCAGCATACGTAAAAGGAGTAATCAAGCCTGCAATCGAGACTAGGATACAAATTACAATCAGGAATGGCTTCTCCTTCTTAGTAAAATCAAAAAGTGAATATGCACTTTTTGATAACTTATCCTGATTAATATTTTGGTCTATTGTTTTTTTTGCCATTAGGCAAGTGATGTTTGTTATACCAAAATTAGAAAAGATAATTCGGCCTTCATATTAACAAATTGTTAAGGAACCCCTAATTACAGAGTTTTGAAGTTTCAGAACTTGTTTTCTGAAAAATAATTTCAATTTTTACTAAGTAATTTATTCAAACTAATAAGAAATCACTGGCAACAGATTTCCAAGAAGCCTTCCAAATCACCTCATATTAATAGAAGGGCTTTTTTTTAATTAAAATGGAACCATTAGAATCGCAAAAAAAGAAAACAAGTAAGATCAGAAGCTATATCATCATGCTTCTAGCTTTGCTATTATTTATTTTTGCTATTGACTTGCTCACGGTAGCGATGAGCCAACTCAATAATGGTGTAGCTAAAGATATTCTGCTCGCTACCCGGAATCCCTTCGTCAGCTTATTTATTGGTTTATTGATGACTGCATTGATTCAAAGCAGCTCCACCGTAACCGCAAGTATCGTAGCGGTCGTAGCGGCAGGAAACCTCTCCTTGGAACAAGCGGTCCCTATGGTGATGGGTGCCAATATCGGTACTACCCTGACTTCTACGCTTGTTTCACTCTCTTACATTATGGATCGGAAGCAATTCAAGCGAGCCCTCTCAGCCGGAATTTTGCATGATATTTTCAACATTTTCACAGTATTGATTCTGCTTCCTTTAGAGATTTCATTCGGATTCTTGTCAAAAATGGCTATGTCCATTGCGCACCTTTTTGCTCCCGATGAAAACTATTTAGGACCGATTGTTTACAATAAGGTCTTCACCCGACCCCTTACAGATTTAATTACAAAAACGATTAATATCCCATTCTTCACAATGCTTCTAGCTATCTTCATGGTTTTTGGAGCCATCAAATTACTCTCCACCTCAGTCTATAAAGCTTTTGTTGTTGATTCATTTAATGAGATCCGTGATTTCGTGTTCAAGAATCCTTTCATGGCATTGATCTACGGGACATTTTTTACAGCTGCGGTACAGTCAAGTACTGTTACTACCTCACTGGTGGTGCCTTTGGTAGCTAACAAAAAAGTGTCGCTTCCAAAATCCTTCCCTTTCATAATCGGAGCAAATATCGGAACTACGATTACTGCGGCCATTGCTGCGATCTATAAAACAGAAGCCGCCATCGCGCTGGCTTTGGTTCATTTTCTATTTAATCTGTTTGGAGCACTAATTTTTATGCCCTTTCCTTTGGTGAGAAATATTCCTGTGAAACTTGCCATTTGGATGGGTAAAAAATCTGTGGAGAGTAGATTTGTAGGCTTTGCTTATATCCTGCTTACCTTTTTTATTATCCCTTTCTTACTGATTTATTTCAGCAAGGACTAAGCCGTTTTGGATCTCCAATTTTTGAGTTGCAGGAAAGCTGAAGCAGTACAAACCCGATCCGCACCAGCTTTGATCAATAACAGGCTTTCTTCTAAATCGGCAGATCCCGCAGCGATCAAGCCCACATTAGATGAAAGAACTGATCTCATTTTTACAAGTTGATGGGTGTTGGTTTTTTGAGTATAGATTCCAGTAGTTGTCTTGATAAAATCCGCACCGGCATCTTGACAGATTAAACAAGCCTCTTGTAGTTGTTGATCTGATAAGAAAGCTGCTTCAATAGTTACTTTCAATAGTTTTCCTTCTTCATGACAAATTTTTGAAAGCTGGGCAATTTCGATTTTTGGCCAATTCATTCCGCTATGGAAGGCAGTTTGCGACCAGACCAGGTCTATCTCATCAGCTCCTTGACGGATTGCCTCTTTGGCTTCAAAGGCTTTTGTGGCCGTATCCTGAAAACCGAAAGGATAGCCTACATAAGCGGAAACTTGCACGCCACTTTCTTGTAATTCCCGAGCTACTTTTTTCACCCAGAAAGAGGGAATCAGACAGGAAATCACAAGATTTTGTATTGCTTCCTGAATAAATGTTTCCACCTCATTCCCATTCATTCGCGGATGAAGGAGCTCAGCCTCAAGAAATCGATTGAAGTTATTCATCCTCTCGAACAAAATCCGACAGATACATGAATTCCAAGGTCAAATCTCCATCTCTTGCGATAGTCGCACGCTCAAGCATGGCTGAACTTTCCTTCAATAATTCAGGAATAATCCACTTACTCAACTGTTCTCCAAACTCACGACTTGCCTCTCGAGGAAGTTCACAGGGCAAATTATCAATGGCCATCATGGAAATACTTGTCTGACTTCCAAATGCTGGAATAACAGTTCCTGTTTGACGATCGATATCAAAAACAGGGTCAATAATCGTAGATGACTTGATTGTCGTAGGTACAGATCCATTGACATCACAGGAAATATCAGCGATGACCGAGATCTGAAAATCATCACTGGCGATATCAGATAATTCAAACAATCGAGGTGCTTCAGGATTCCAATAAGCCGCGGCTATAAGAATCTCGGCAACTTCTGAAAACTTCTGAAAATGGGTCTCATAGCGTTCCGGATAGTCATAGAACTCCCGTCGATCATATCCCCCATCGGATTTTCTACGATTGTAATCCTCAGCTTTCAACATCACAAAAACAGGCTCCTCATAATAATGGAACAAAAACTCTTCGATGGAGACTTGCTTGATTTGAAGCTTTTCCAAGACTTCTGCTGCCCCTTTAGCAACTCTTCCTGTTCCAGTAATGGCTATTTTTATTGGAGGCAATTGTACTTTGGTTAGCTCTTGGTCAAGCTCATCCAAATCGTAGCATTCATGAACACGTTTCATATCAAAGAGGGCAGTTTTTTTGCCATATGTCCAAAAAGCATTGTACGAGCCTACGATTCCTGCCCAGCGTCCAAAGGCAACTACTCGGTTTCCAAATTCGTCCTTGAGGACTTCATAATCAATCAGTCGGATATTCTTCTCTAAAATAGCCTGAAGCAATTTTCGATTATAGGGCTGTTTTTTCATCGTATGAGAAAAGAAAAAATAAGTCTTTTCAGGAATTAACTGATCGATTCTAACTTCTTTCACCCCGAAAAGAACGTCACACGTCGAGACGTCCTCCACCACGGCTATTCCCTCATCTAAATATTCTTGATCCACAATCGTTCTGACTTCACTAGATTGTACTTCAAATCTAATCTCATCTCCATAAGTTGCCCTAATTTCTTTAACCTGGGATGGAGTAAAAGCTACACGCTTGTCTGGAGGATTTTTTCCTTCGCGGATTATTCCGATTTTCATAAGTTGAATGTCAATGGATCAAAACTAAACCAATGGATTATTTATTTCTAGCTCTAAGTTGGGCTCTATTTTACACACTCCACTCCGGCTTCGCAGGATTGAAGTTAAAAAAAATTTTTCGGGGAAAAACTGGAATGACGATTAAATGGTATCGCCTTATTTATTCCATTATCTCAAGTCTTTTCTTCCTGGGAATCCTCTTCCAATCTGCCTTAATTCCGACTTGCCAAATCCTTTCCAAAGGCTCAATCACTGAATACTTGGCTTATGTCTTTGCTGGATTCGGAACGATAATTATGGTAAAATCTACCAAACAAATTTCTCTTTCTCGATTTCTTGGAATATTTTCCAGATTAGATCAAATCGATGAATTGGTGGTTTCTGGGCTATATTCCAAGATAAGACACCCACTCTACGCAGGTTTATTGCTGACCTTTATCGGTTACTTTTTGTTTGCAGGAACAGCTGCTGCAGCAGTACATTTGATCTGCTTGGCCCTCTATGTTCCGATAAGGATCTATTTTGAAGAAGAAAGCCTGGTTGCTTACTATGGTCAGTTTTATAAGGAATACCAAGAAAAAGTCCCACCATTCTTCCCATGGATCTAAAAAAAGAGGGCCGAAGCCCGCTTGATCAATCTATTCCTCTGAATTCCACATCAAAAATCAAAACTGAATTTGGTGGAATTTTAGAGTTGTTGGTTGCTGCACTATAGCCGTAAGGAGAGGGTATGATTAATTTAGCCTTAGATCCAGGTCTCAATCTTCTAAAACCAATATCCCACCCAGTAATTACACCTCCAGTACCAAGCACAAAGCTAAAGATCGCATAGTCTCTACCTTCAACAAAAATATTATTGTCTCTGGCGACGTCTTCAAAGCTAGTATCGAAAATGGACCCATCACTCATCAATGAGCCAGTATATTCCGTATAAACAACGGTTCCCCCTGTAGGCCTTGTTCCAATACCTTCTTCTTGTACAATCACCACTACTCCACTAGGATCATGAATTCGATAGAGACTATCAATTTCTGCAGTGGCTAAATAGGTGTCAATCAGTTTCCGATCGATCTCCAAATTAGCAGCTGCATCGTAAGTAGGACCTGTTGCATACGGATTACTTGGTTGGCAACTCGCCAGCCCTAATAGGAGCGCAGAAAGAAGGATGAGGTAGCTTTTTTGTTTCATTAGGAGTTTGGTCCTGCTTTAACTTCAATCAAATTTACTTCAAAGATTAGCGGAGCATTCAATGGTATTCCAGCTGGAGGATTATTTCCATAGCCCTGCTCAGAAGGCAAAAGAATAGTGGCTTTATCTCCTAGCTCCAACTGAATTAATCCATATTCAAATCCTGGAATTACAACTGATGGAAAATTCCCGACACTAGTCGGAAATCTTAGTGGCACATACCTGCGCTGAGAATTGAAAATATTATTTGCCTTGGCAATAGCCTCAATAGAGCTATCAAATACCACGTCATTTAATAGCTTCCCGGTATAATCAGTGGATATGGTATCACCTCTAGTTATTTTAACCTTACTATTTGATACTTCTTGCCAAATCACAGAAACACCAGTCAAAGGGTCTATAAATTCTTTCACATTGACCATATCGCTATTTTCGATGTATTCTGCTATCGCTTTTACGTCTTTCTCAAATAGAGCATCGACGGTTTGGCCTTTGTCAATGCAGGAAAAAGAAAGAATTGAAATAAGGAAAAGAAAAAGAATATTAGCTGGTTTGATTTTCATATTTGGTTTTTTGGCAAACTTATTTTTGGACGTCTGTCACTTCTACGTCAAATACTAGAATTGAATTCGGTCCGATCATCCCTCCGGCTCCAGCTTCTCCATAGCCCAAAGGAGATGGAATTAGGAATTTAGCTTTTGAGCCATTCTTCAATAACATCAAGCCTTCGTCCCAACCTGGGATTACTTGACCCATTCCTACATTCACAGGAAGTGGACCATACTCTCTACCTTCGTTGAACATGTTATTAGCTTTTGCGATCTCAGGGTATGAAGTATCGAAAAGCGTTCCGTCTAGCAAGTAACCTGCGTAGTTGACATACATCGTAGTACCCGGAGTTGTTAATTCACCTGTTCCTTCAGTCTCTATCGCATAATATAACCCGTTAGCAGTCTTCTGTACAGTCAAGCCTTTCTCAGCTGCGTAAGCTTCAATTACTCCTGACTCGTCAGCAAGCATTTCT
Source organism: Planctomycetota bacterium (assembly GCA_047612305.1). Classification (GTDB taxonomy): domain Bacteria; phylum Bacteroidota; class Bacteroidia; order Cytophagales; family Cyclobacteriaceae; genus Algoriphagus. The sequence continues at coordinate 33,535 of JBLGAM010000004.1, forward strand.
ACCGCTCTTTCGGATTTTTTGGAGTCTTCAGCAGACATCATTTTCTCAAAATAGGCCTGAATAGCCGTCTCGTCCATTACCTCAAATGCACCAAGATTCACTTTTACAGTTTCGTCTTCCTTCAAGAAAGGGGGCACATTCTGTCCAAAGATTGTTTTCGCAGTAGATTGGAAAACGATGCTGTCTCCTTTTCTTAGATGAAGGAAAATCTCATCCATTCCGTTAGTTGCTGGCATAGAATCGTTGGCCATTAGATAGCCTGGCATAGGCTGACCAGCAGTAGTATAGATTACTGAGTCAGATCCATTCGTGATTTGAAGGTTGTAAAGCAAAAAATGTCCGTTTGGTGCTTTTTCGGATCCTTCTTTGATATATGTATATTCTATTCCATCTTTCTCCGTCACTTTGGTTTTTTGACAGGAAGACATAGTTGATGCTCCTAATAGGACAACAACAAGGGCCAAAAGGCTTTTTGTGTTTTTCATAAAGGTTATGTGATTGTTCAAGGTAATTCTAAGGAAAGGGATTTAAACAGAGACAGGTTTTGGATGATATAGTTCTTCCTGATTCTCCTCAATGAGCGACTCAAATAATTGTACAGTTTCTTTCAGGCCTAGTTCAGATTTTCCTCCGGCAGCATTTTTATGACCTCCACCATTGAAATAGGCTGCAGCAAATTTATTCACAGCTACATCTGTACATGATCGAAAGGAAATCTTGATGCCATCTTCGCGCTCGGAAAACAAAGCGGCTACCTTAATTCCCTCCAAAGATAAAGCATAATTGACCAAACCTTCCGTGTCTCCAGTCTGACTTTGATATTTTTTAAGATCTTTTTTGCTGATCGCAAAATAGGCTAAATGTAAGTCTTCACGCACTATAAGTCGACGAGAGATCGCAAAACCAATAAATTTCAGTCTGTTTACAGAGTTTGAATCATAGATCCAGTTAGCAATCTGTGAGGTATCTGCTCCTATTTCCAATAGTTCTGCAACTACCAGATGTACGTTTTTGGTCGTATTGGGATGACGGAAGCCTCCGGTATCTGTCATAATACCGGCGTAGAGGCACTCAGCAATCCCTTTATCAATTAAGTCTTTATCTCCCAGATCTACAATCATTTCATAAATCAGCTCACAGGTAGCCGCAGCTTTGGTACTCCAGATTCTGAAATCTGCAAAATCCTCGGGGTCTTGGTGATGATCAATATTCACCACGAAAGCATCAGATGATCTGATCAGCTCTCCCAATTCATTGACACGATTCAAAACCGAGAAATCAAGGCAAAAGATAACCTCTGCCTCTTCCAATTTTTTCTTGACTTGATCGACGTAATCTGGATTGCTAAAATCAAGCACGGATCCATTCCCCTTCATCCAGTTTAGAAAACTAGGATAATCCGAAGGAGTGACAACGGATACATCATGGCCTTTCTTGATGAGGTAATTAGCCAATCCAAGGGATGAGCCTAAAGCATCTGCATCAGGCTTCACATGGGTTGTGATAAATATTTTCTTGGGGGAGGATATCTCTTTTGCAAATAAGGCTAAAGCTTCCTTCATAGATATTTAGCGGCACTTTGGCTTTTGTAGGATGCAAAGGTCAATATTTTTTTGACAAATCCAAGGTAAGCCATTTGCCTGAAAATTAGGTCGCTAAGGTATAAATCTCGAAGTTTTTCGGAGAATGGCTTTTATTCCACTAGTTTTGCCTCCGATTTAAACCAATGAAAATATAAAACCCATGGCAACAAACAGAACATTTACCATGATTAAGCCAGATGCTTTCAAAGCTGGCAACTCTGGCGCTATTTTAAAAATGATCGAAACCGCTGGTTTCAAAATCGTGGCCATGAAAGCTACTCAATTGACTCCTGCACAAGCTGGTAAATTTTACGAAGTGCACCAAGAGAGACCTTTTTACACTGATCTTTGTGCTTATATGTCCTCTGGACCAATCATCGCAGTAATTCTTGAGAAAGACAACGCAGTGGAAGATTTCAGAACTTTGATCGGTGCAACTAATCCTGCTAATGCAGCAGAAGGTACTATCAGAAAAATATTTGCAACCTCTATTGAGGCAAATGCAGTTCACGGATCAGATTCTGACGAAAACGCAGCTATTGAAGGTGCATTCTATTTTGCTCAGACTGAACGCGTAATTTAATTGCAGAATTGCTAAAAGTATAAAAGCACTCCAAACGGGGTGCTTTTTTTGATTTTGGTCAATTGAAAAATTAACCTGACCGCCCTTTATGAAGAGCTCTCCTAGCCGAGAAGAGATAAACACAAAGATCTCTGGTTACCTAGAATTCAAAAAATGGAAAACGCCTCCATTTTCTGATTATTTGTTTATGTAACTCTAAAAGCATTTGAGTCCATTGCGGACAAAAAAACTTTCGTGAAAATCACCCCCCTATCGCTATCATACTTCGATTCTGGCTATGAAGCTCAGGATCCGAAAGCTTTTCCAAGTTATCCATTCCAGCTCGAACCGCTTTTTTATGGTAGATGGATTCCACAATCAACTCCTCCACATTTCCTCCTTCACGCATCACTTTTAGCAAGTCTGTCTCTCGATTGGAAAACAGACAATTTTTTATTCGGCCATTGGCTGTAAGTCGAATTCGATTACAAGTCCCGCAAAAAGGATTTGTCACCGAGCTGATGATCCCAAATTCTCCTTGAAAGCCTTCAATCTTGAATTTTCTCGCGGTAAGATTTTTTTCATCAGGAAGCGAAACCAAGTTGGCTTTGCCAAATTCTTCTTCGACTTGCAACAATATTTCTGCCTCAGAAACCAGCTTCGATTTATTCCATTTATTTCCATCAAAAGGCATAAACTCAATAAACCGAACAGAGATGGGCAAGTCTTTCGTCAATCGGATGAAGTCTACAATCTCATCGTCATTTTCACCCTTCATCAAAACACAGTTTATTTTCAACTGGAATTGCTCCTCGATTGCCAAATGGAAATTCTCCATCGTTTTCTGAAAACCGGTACGACGGGTCATTTCCGCAAATCTGCTTTCCTTCAAGGTATCCAAACTGAAATTCAGGTGCTTAATTCCGAGACCTTGCAAGAGCCCAATATTTCGATCGAGCAGCATCCCGTTAGTGGTTATGGATATTTCTACAGGGAAAGCGGCCAGCAGTCGAGCGATATCTGCAAAGTCTTTCCGAAGCAAAGGTTCTCCACCAGTTAATCGAATCTTTTTAACGCCAAATCCAACAAAAATCTCTGCGAATTTTCTGATCTCTTCCGCTGTCATCAATTCCTTTGCCGGTGAAAGTGGAATTCCATGCTCCGGCATACAATAGGTGCATCTTAGATTACACTTCTCGATCAAGGAGATCCGGAGATAGTCATGCTTTCTTCCAAATTGATCAATTAATTCTTTGTGCTCATTAGTCATTTGCAGAGTGGGTTGTTCCCTTTAAAACTTTGAATACGTGGAGCAAATGCGGGAAAACAGCATCCATGGATTCCGAAGCTCCTTTTGTTGAACCAGGTAGAGCCAAAATCAGGCAACTCCCGATCGTTCCCACCACTGATCTGGACAGCATTGCATAGGGCATGATTTGCTGTCCGTAACTGCGAATTGCCTCTTCGATTCCCGGAATCCGACGCTCCAAAATAGGTTCCAATGCTTCCGGCGTCACGTCCCTAGGAGAAAGTCCAGTTCCTCCTGTAAAAATTAGTAGCTGAACTTGATCACAGAGATCAAGCGCCACTGTTCTTATTTTGTCAATTTCATCTGGAACAATCGTATAGTTTTTAATTTCTACGCCTTGAGATTTTAGCTTTTCAATGATTGCTTTTCCTGCCCCATCTTCTTTTTCTCCCGCCGAGATCGAGTCTGAACAGACAATTACTCCTGCCGTAATGGCACTAGGATCTTGTCTTTTGAAACTGCTTTTTCCTCCTGTTTTCTCCACCAAGCCCACTTCACGAATCACGATTCCTTTATCAATCGGCTTCAGCATATCGTAAATCGTCAGTGCAATCACAGATGCACCATGCATGGCTTCAACCTCCACGCCTGTTTTATAGATGGTCTTTACGGTAATAAAAATATGAATTTCCAGTCCATCGATCTGATACTCCACTCCAGTGTACTCGATAGGAAGTGGATGGCAGTCAGGTATAGTCAGATGCGTATTTTTCACTGCAAATAGCCCCGCAACTTTAGCCATCTCAAAAACATTTCCCTTGGGCACACGATTTTCTGCGACCGCCAAAATAGTCTCTGGACTGCTCACCTGTACGATTGCCTTTGCTGTAGCTACTCGTAGCGTAGTGATTTTATGAGTGATGTCAACCATTTTTTTAACTATTTACTTTCCATTGGAAATCTTCATTCTCAAAAATCTCCTTTCCGAAGATCGGCACCTGCTCTTTCACTTGATTCACTAGGTACTCAGTGGCTTCATAGACTTGTTTCCGCCGCTTTGAAGAAACAAAAACAAAAAAGCATATTTCCCCCACGGCTACTTTGCCAAGGCTATGATAAATATGTAGGCAAGTCAAGTCATATTTTTCAAAGGCAGCTTCACGAATCTCATGTAGTTTTTCATTGGCCATCTCCTCGTAAGCGGTATAGTCGATAGCCACTACTTTTTGCCCATCGATTTCATCCGCCCGGACTTGGCCCAAAAATATATTGTGCGCGCCAATGCTATGCTTACCTTGATGTTTGGCGATTGATTCTGCAATGAAATTAGAGGAAATTGCTCCTTCAACAAATGTCTTTTTCATCTGTTTAGTATTTTTTTTTATTGGTCAGATGGAATCTCCTTGTGGTTATAATCATTTTCCTGTGTGCGACTTGTATCTTACTCGATTTCATAGGTCAATTTTTTCTGCTAATTCTTTCGCCCCGCCTTTAATTACTTTGATTTTTCGAAAACCGAGTCCATTTAATATTTCTGCGGCCTGAGCACTTCGAGCTCCACTTTGACAAAAGATTACCAATTCTCGTTCAAGGTCTAGATTTTGCCAGCGATCCGCAAGCTCAGCGAGCGGAATTTGAACATATCGTTTATGACTGACTTCAGGAAGTTCACCAAAAGACCGCACGTCCAATAGGATTGCTTGAGACTGAATGGCATCTGCTATTGAAATCAGCTCCGTTCTAAAGCTCTTTTCTTTTGAGGGGCTTTCCTTTTTTTTCTCAATCTCAAAAATATCCTGACTGTTGGTAAGGAGGTTATAAATCAGCAACTTTCCGGATAAGGACGTTCCAAAACCAGCAATAATTTTTAACGCTTCATTGGCTTGAAGCATTCCAATCAAACCAACTGTCGGCCCTAAGACTCCAGCTTCGGAGCAAGATATAGCGGATCGGCTTTGGGTAGGAAATAAATCACGATAGGTGGGACCATTATTGAAATTGAAAACAGAAACCTGACCTTCAAACTGATGAATAGAGCCATAAACCCATGGAATTTCAGCAGCAAGACAAGCCTCATCGATCAAATAGCGCGTGGCAATATCATCTGTTGCATCTATAAGCAGGTCAAAATTTCGGATAATTTCAGACGCGTTGGTTTCATTTAAAAAGCTAGTATAACTCACAAGGCTCAGTTCCGAATACCGACTTTTCAAATAAGCAGATGCAACTTCAGCCTTTAGGCTTCCGATTTGAGATTCAGAATAGATCACCTGTCGAGGAAGGTTGGACGCTTCGATCCGATCCCCGTCGATGATCCCCAGCTGTCCCACTCCGGCAGCAGCCAAATACGGAAGTATTGCGGACCCTAAGCCTCCTGCACCCACGAGGAGAATTCTGGAATCCCTCAGCTTTTGCTGTGCGGCCTCTCCCCACTGTGGCAATATGGTTTGTCTGCTATAATCCATTTATCCTCCTGCAAATGCGGGTAAAAAAGCTATTTCATCAGAATCCTTCACCTTGAAGGCACTCAAGTCTGAGACGATTTTTCGGTTTACTGCGATCTGAAAGTCATGTGCTTCCAGCGAGTGCTTTTCCTTCAGTTGGGCTACAAGCACTTCCAAATTCCCTGAATCAAAGCTTACTTCTTCTTCTGCTTGATTTACGGCCTCTGCTAGTATTCCGAAATATTTGACTTTAAGCATTGTTATTTTTTTGGACTGCTTTTAAATAGATTTTGATTTCCTTTTTGGCTTCTGGGTTTTCCTAAACGGTCATCAATTTAACAAATGCTATGAAAAGCACTGCAGACAAGATGTATTTCAACACTGGGAATGAAAACTTGTTGCTACCGTAGTAGGAACCTAAAGTACCTCCAATAAGTGCCGCGGGGATCAAATAAAGGGCTTCATTGGGAATTTCGCCTCCACCCACCACAAAACCCATCGCTCCTGAGACCGAATTAACAAAAATAAATAAGGCCGAAACTGCTGCCGATTCTTTCAAATTTCCCCAGCCCAAAAGCAAAATCACCGGACTGAGAATAATCCCACCTCCGATTCCGATCATTCCAGAGAAAAACCCGATTCCTAGACCTACCGCCAATGCCAAAGGAATATTTACTTTCTGATTTTCCTTTAGAGGTGCTTTTCCAAATAATCCTAAAATCCTCAGAATAGCCAAAAACAGAAATACCCCAAGAATCTGCTTGTACAGCGTAGGGTTGATAGCAATGCCTCCGCCTATGAATGCCGCAGGAATGGAAGTAATGGCAAATGGATAAAAGAGCTTCCAATTGAAGAATTTATTAGCCCGGAAAAAGTAAAATGAGATCCCTGATACGAAGATATTCAGGATCAAAGCGGTCGGCTTCATCACCAATAGTGAAAACCCAAACAGTGCCATCAAAGCAAGGTAGCCACTGGCCCCACCGTGTCCCACACTTCCATATAGAAAAGCGACCACCGCAAGAATCAGTGAAAACGAAATCATGAAAACAGGATCTGCTGCTAGCATATTAGCCTCGATTGATTGGAAAATAATAAATCGTTTCTCCTGCTTTGAGCTCTTCTTGGTCAGCAGGAAAAACCAAAATCGCATTACTTTGACTAAAGGAAATAAGCATACTGGAAGCTTGTTTAGGCAATAATTCAATAGATCCGTTTTGTTCTTTTGCCAACAGAAAAAGTGTTTTCCCAAAATTATTTTGGATATTTATCTCCGAATTTCCTTGCTGAAGTGAAAGGCCAATTGGCATGTCAGAGTGCATTTTCAAAATTGCAGGAGCAACATAGACTAAAAAACACATCAAAGTAGAGGCTGGATTTCCAGGCAAAGCAAAAACATATTTTTGATCTTTTTTACCAAACCAAAAAGGTTTTCCTGGCTTTTGATTCACTTTATAAAAGACTTCTTTGACCTCGTTTTTTTCCAAAGCTTCTTTAACAAAATCATAGTCTCCAACTGAAATCCCTCCCGAGATAATCAATACATCTGAATTCAAACCTGTTTCAATGGCATTCCTTGTCTCTTCTTGGCTATCGGAAGCAGTCAGCACTTGTTTTACTACAACTCCCATTGATTCTAAGGCTAACTTCAGCATCAATGAATTGCTTTCAAAGATCTTTCCTGCCTCCAACTGTTGCTGACCGGATTGAATTTCATTCCCAGTGACCAAAATAGAAACACTTGGCTTTCGTATTACGGGAATCCCTTTTAATCCAAATCCACCTAGAAATCCGATGATGGGAATATTAATTCGAGTGCCAGACTTAAGGGCTAAGTCTCCAGCTTGTATCTGCTCTCCGATAGCACGAACATTGGAGTTTTTTGGGGGCATTTTCAGGATTCGAATCCCATTTTCAGTTTTTTCGACATGCTCCTGCATGACCACCGTATCAGCCTGATCAGGAACAAGTGCACCGGTAAAAATCCGTACTGCTTCCCCTTTTTGAATCAAAAAATTTTGAAAATCACCAGCTTTGGATTCTCCAATCAGCATGAGCTCATGCTGTCCATCATGAATAAAAGCATACCCATCCATGGAGGATTGGCGAAAAGAAGGTAAACTAATTGGAGCAAATATATCAGCACCCAAAGTGCTCCCCATTGCCAAATCAAGGGGAATCATTTCTACTGATAGGGTTTGAGTATGCTGGTCAACAAGTGCAAGAGCTTCTGAAACTGAAATCATTTCACTAACCTAATCAAACAAGTCGGGATTTGAAATCAGATTTATTTCAAGGGATTGGCAAAAAAAAGATTATCGATTAGATTACCAGCTTCCACCAGCTCCACCACCGCCGAAGGATCCACCGCCGAAGCCCCCAAAACCACCTCCGACGCCGCCTCCAAAAGATCCACGGCCAGAAGAGAAGTCTCCGAATTTCCCTCCATTCCCTCTACCAAGCAAAGTGCCTAGCATGATCGTGGTCAAAAGATCAACGCCTCCACCTTTGCCTCCCATGTGATTATTATTGTCATTTCGATTACGGAGCAATGGCAAAATCACGAAGAAAAAGATAAAGATAAATAGGAGAAATAATGCCCCCCCACTATTGCCATCTTCCTGTACATCCTCGGCGGTATATTCTCCTGAAGCGAGCTTGAAGATCATATCTGTCGCTTGATCAAAACCTTTGTAATATTCACCTGTCTTAAAATTAGGAATAATCAGGCTAGTCACGATCCGTTTAGCCAATGCATCCGGTACCGCTCCTTCCAATCCATATCCAGTTGCGATGAAGACATCCCGATCTTCCATTGCTGCTAAAATCAAAAGCCCATTGTCTTTGGAACCACCAATTCCCCACTTTTCTCCAAGCTGAAACGCATAATCAGAAATATCATATTGACCCACCGACTTCATAATGACAATCGCTATCTGAGTTGATGTGCTGTCATTGTAAGCGACAAGTTTACTTTCTAACTGTGCAATTTCCGCGCTACTGAGGGTCTGAGTGAAATCGTTGACTAATCTCGGAGGATTTGGTGCAGGCGGGAAGTCCTGCGCTAAAAGCGAAGTGTTAGAAAAAAGAATAAAAGCAATGAGGAAAAGGGCTGCTGCCTTATTGTCCAAAAGAAATTTCATCCGGTAATTCGTTTTGATCGGAATCTTCATCATAAGGGAAGTGATTGCGGAGTTTTTCTCCAGCCATAGTAATTCCCTCGATAAGTCCCTGTGTAAATTGGCCATTCTTGTAATAGCCGGCCATTTTCTCTTTGGTGTTTTCCCAAAAATCTTTTTCGACCACTTGATTGATTCCGGCATCTCCGAGGATCGCAAACTTATGATCAACTACAGCAAGGTAGAAGAGCACCCCATTTCGATCCTTGGTCTGGTACATCTTCAAAGTCTCGAACAGCTCGGCTGCACGATCCATCAAATCACCTTTACAACGGTTTTCAATGTGAACCTGGATTTCTCCGGAAGTACGTAATTCAGCTGATCGGATCGCAGCCTTTATTGCTTCCCGATCAGCTGGTGAGAATAATTTCTCAGCCATGATTTTTAATTAAAATTGAACTGTTGGTGCATTTTCGGCACCTTCGGACGCTTTGAATGTGCCTTTTCCCTCAAATCCATACCAGCCGGCAAAGATGTTATTCGGGAAGGTCCGTATATTCTGGTTATAAGTAACAACGGATTCATTGAAGTTTCTCCTAGCCACAGCTATTCTGTTTTCGGTCCCCTCCAGCTGAGCTTGCAACTCTAAGAAGCCTTGGTTTGCCTTGAGATCAGGATAGCGCTCTACGGTCACCAGCAATCTGCTTAAAGCCCCTGAAAGTTGGTCTTGAGCCTGTTGAAACTGTGCTAAGTTTTCCTGGGTAAGGTTAGTAGGGTCAATAGTCATCGAAGTTGCTTTTGATCTTGCTTCGATCACTCCCGTCAGCGTTTCTTGCTCAAATTCCGCATAGCCTTTTACGGTACTGACTAAGTTTGGAATCAAGTCTGCTCGTCGCTGATATTGCGTCTCTACTTCAGCCCATGTTCCGTTTACTACTTCATCTTGCGTGACGAATTGGTTGTAAGATCCTACCGCTTTGGTATAAATGAAGATACCTACCGCAGCAATTATAAGGATTGGGATTAATAATTTTTTCATGTGATTGGGATTTGAAATCGTTGATAGGACGAAATAGATTGCCAAGAAGTTTTATTCACTTACCAATATTCAAAATTATCCTTTTTAAATTAATTAGAAGGCATTACACCTAAATCTGTTTCTGAAGCTTTACTCTAAGCTTGATATTTTCCCACTTTTTACGGTCTAATGCATCATATCTTCTCAACTCCAACTCGATCACTCTTCCCTCCTCTGAACGGAATAGCTTATTAACTTCGACTAGTTCCCAAATGAAAATCGGAATTTTATTGATCGAGACGATTTCATCAAAAGGTAAAACGCCAACCATTTCACCTGGTGAACCTTCTCTGACATTAGATATAAATATTCTGGTTTGGTCCCCTGGAAATTTTTTAAAGGATAAGCCACTCATATCAAATTCAAAGGGGGAATAAAAATTATCAGCTTTTTTGATAAATAGTCGCTCACTTGGATAGTCAATAATTAGTTTGGTGCGTCCCAAAACCTCCGCTCCAAGACTTCCTTGACGGCCAGAATCTTTGATGACGTAGCTAAATGCCGTTTCATCGGGATAAGAAGTGAGGACGTTTTCGAGTTTTAGTTTGTTTAGTTTAAGGTATTCCACTCTTCCAATGTATCCGAAAAGTAAGCCTCCAAGACTTTGGCCTATTTCAGACTCGATAAATAAAGGAGGCATTTCAATGTCATCAGTAGTCTCACGGTTGAGCAGGAGTCCATGGTTCGCTCCTGTGTCAATCAGTAATTTGGGATGGATGATCTTCCCACTTTTTTGCTTCACCTTGGCGTGTATATAGGGTTTGCTATCTTCTATGGACATCCTCAGCTCCTTATAAAATAGAGGCCTCCACTTCTTTACTTTAGTTTTAAAAAAGTCCAATTTACCATCGTCATAATCGATTCGAACGGGATTAAATTTGAAAAACTCATAACCAATAATCCCATAAACGGGAACTCCAATCACCGATTCCAACTCAAGAAAATCCTCTTCCAGAACCAATAAATTTTGAAAATTTCCTATTATCGGACCGAGGTCTAATTCATTATATGGCGATACTGAAGCCATAAGATTGGAAATTCCATCCGCCCCTACCAAACTTAAGCGCCTGGTATAAGTCAATCCTAGCTCATCACCTAGCGTTTTGCTGAACAAAATATTTGTTCGTACACCAGTGTCAACCAAAAAATTTACCGGAGGATTACCGTTGATGGATACCGGTATTATGATCAGACTATTGGAAGAATAAAAGGATATAGTGACTTTCCGCTGATCTTCTTTTAAAAAAAAACCAGGTACCTGGGCCTCCCCCGAGCTTTGTAGCGTAATAAGCAGTAACCACAATAAAGCAATCCTTTTATACATTAATATTTTGGACGATTTGTGCCTATTTCAAGATACAGTTTTTCTCGATATTCATTTCAAATCGGAATTAACCTCTTTTTGTTTGGCCAAATTGTAATCAATTTGACGTAGCCTAATCTTGTTTAGACTGAAACCAAATTACGCAAGATTGGATTACCAGTTTGCCAACAAATAAAGAAACGGTCATCTTTAATTCAACGAGATCAAAACTATGGCAGACAAAGCACTGATCGAAAAGGCAAAAAAGATTTTTGAAAACTTTCTACTGAAACAAGGAAGCAGAAAAACTCCTGAGCGATTTTCGGTAATTGACGAACTTTATTCACTCCCCGAAGATGAGCACATGGACGTGGAGGGCCTTTTCTTGAGTATGCGAAACAAAGGCTATACGATCAGTCGGGCCACGATTTACAATACTCTGGACTTATTGGTAGAAAGTGGCTTGGCGGTGAAACATCAGTTCAAGGATAAAGTCGCGCTCTATGAGCAGGCACTTACTTATAAGCATCACGACCATCATGTTTGCAACCAGTGCAGAAAGATCCGGGAATTTTCTGATCCTAAAATCACTGAAATCAAGGAAGCAATTGGCAAAGCTTTTGAATCCGCTATTCGGAGTCATTCCCTGGTATTATATGGTGATTGCAAAATCGAAAACTGCGAAAATCTAGGCAGCAACTAGGAAAATATCTTTTTATAAATCGGCTTTCGATAGGCAAACTGCAGGAGCATTGCAGGATAAAGTAGCCAAGTCAATATCCAAAAAGGGGCCTGATAGTCTATTTCATCCCTAATAATCGAGTTTTCCTTATCTTTGACGATTCTATGTTTATGCGTCCATTTTTTTAGGAAAAAGGGGAGTTCGATTCCCTTATCAATAAAATAAAATTCTTTGTCAGTGGTCTGATCTTCCATAATTTCGCTGGTCCATTTTTGCTTGAAAAAAATAAAATTCAGCTCAAGAGTCACAAAGCCACCCTTGGCGGAGCCATCAAAGCGAAGTAGTTTGACTGGAGGAAAAGGTGGACTGAGTTTTTTAAAAAGCGTTTCATTAAACCCCTCTTTCACCTGAAGATAATCCTGATTGACGGGGGTTTCAATAATTATTTTCATACTTCAAATATCAAAAACTAATCACAAAGAGGACAAAAAGAATCAACCAGATCAAATCCATGAAATGCCAATAGAATGTAAATAACCTAATTCTCATCTTTTCGAATGGATTCGTTATCATGATTAGATGTTGGATCTCATCGTCCTTTCGCTTTCGTATCTGATTCAATAAAATCGCCGCGAAAATCATAGCTCCAAGTAGGTGAAATATATGAATACCAGAAAGTAAATAGAGAAAACTACCACTTGGAATTCCTTTGAAATCAATCCCCATCTCATTCAACTCATACCAACCAGCTAGCTGAAGTAGGCTGAAAACAACTCCTAGGATTAAGGTATTTCTAATTGAGGCAATCAAAAGATCCATACGTTCCTCTTGATAATGCAAACGCATTTTTGTAGCAGTATAACTACTCAAAATCAACAGAAAAGTAGAAATCAGAAAGGCAACAGGAATATGTTGGTTGAGTCCAGCCAATTGATTCAGTCCCGAAAACAGAAAAGCCCCCGTCAGAAAAAGGAAGAGTAGCCCACTACCGATCATTCCCAAGTAAAGCAACGTTTCGTAGGGATGCATTCGCTCCAGACGTTGAAACCAAGTAAATTGTGTGCTCGAATTATTCATATGATGGAAAACATTTTTAATGAGCATAGGTTCAGAAAAAAGTAATTCTAGATCAATGAAGTACCCTTAATTCAATAAAGCCCTAACTTCGGCCAAATATTTTCTCCAAAGCCTATCTCCCTTGGATCGCCAAGACTTTCTTTCTATCTATAAATCTGACCCTGTTTTCCAATCTATTGCGCATGAGATCATGCAGCAAGGTAAAACTACCAGCGTACAAGTCAAGGGCCTTTCAGGAAGTCTAGACATGGTTCTTTTTAGTACTTTGTACCAGCAATGCGGGGGGATTCACCTGCTAATCGCACAGGACAAAGAAGAGGCAGCATACCTCAATTCGGATCTTCAGAATTTGCTTCAAACAGATAAGCATATGATTTTCCCATCTAGTTTTAAGAAGGCCTATCACTATGAGGAAGTGGATAATGCAAATGTCCTGATCCGAGCTGAACTGCTTAATAGAGTCCTGACCGAACGAGATCAATCGCATGTCATCGTTACTTATCCCGAAGCACTTTATGAGCGGGTCATCAACAAACGCTCGCTGATTGAAAATACCTTCGTTGCGAAAGTAGGTGAGAAAGTCGATATGGAATTTGTATCCGAGTTGCTTCAAAGCTATGACTTTGAGCGAACCGACTTTGTCTATGAACCCGGGCAGTTCGCGATTAGAGGAGGGATTTTAGATGTCTTTTCATTTTCAAATGAACATCCATACAGATTAGAGCTTTTTGGTAAAGAAATAGAAAGCATCAGGACCTTTGATCCTGAGTCGCAACTTTCAATTGAAATTGTACCTCAGATTTCCCTGATCCCAAATATTCAAACTAAGCTTCTCCAGGAAGTACGTCAATCATTTTTAGGCTTTCTACCAGAAGTAACCAAAATCTGGATCAAAGACTTCCAGCTGACCAAAGACGTGATGGATGAGTGCTTTCATAAAGCCACTCAGGAATTTGATCAGATTGTCAGAAAAACAAAAAATGATAAACTGGTTCTCCAGCCATCTGACCTTTTCGAAACTGGAGCTGATTTCGCACATCAGTCCGAAAATTTCTCAAGAATTGAGTTTGGACGACAATTTTACCTCAAATCTTCAATATCTTTCATTTGGGAGAGTCAGCCTCAGCCCTCATTCAATAAGAATTTTGACTTGTTAGTAACTCATTTGGCTGAAAATGAAAGGCGGGGCTATGCAAATATCCTGACCGCTGAGAATGAGAAACAGATTGACCGGTTGATCGGAATATTCAAGGAATTGGATCCCACGATTCAAATCCAAAGTATGCTGCTAGGATTACGTGAGGGATTTGAGGATCGTCAATCGAAAATCGCCTGCTTTACTGATCACCAACTATTTGAGCGATTTCACAGATATAAGACCCGAGCGAAAGCCAGTAAATCAAAAGCGCTGACTATAAAAGAACTCAAAGCTCTTCATCCTGGGGACTACATAGTTCATGTGGATTATGGGGTGGGAAGGTTTGCCGGATTGGAAAAAGTAGATGTCTCAGGGAAAAAGCAAGAGGCTGTACGTTTGATCTTTCGAGATGATGATTTGCTTTATGTGAACATCCATTCCCTTCACAAGATCTCCAAATATTCAGGGCAAGAAGGGACAGCCCCGGCCATGTCCAAACTGGGTTCTCCAGAATGGGAAAACAAAAAAAGCCGTGCCAAAAAGCAGGTAAGAGACATTGCTAAAGACCTTATTGCGCTCTATGCGAAGCGAAGGTCTGCTCCTGGATTTTCATTTACCAGAGACTCGGTTTTGCAGATTGAACTCGAGTCCTCCTTCATATATGAAGATACTCCAGACCAAGCTATTGCTACTCAAGACGTCAAATCAGATATGGAAAAATCCTATCCAATGGATCGACTAGTTTGTGGTGATGTAGGTTTTGGAAAAACTGAAGTAGCAATTCGAGCCGCATTCAAAGCAGTCAATGATCGAAAGCAGGTGGCTATACTGGTGCCAACAACCATTTTGGCCATGCAGCATTTCCATACTTTCAAAGAGAGACTTGGCGATTTGCCATTAAAAGTCGATTACATCAATCGCTTTCGGACAGCGAAGGAAATCAAAGAAATCATAGCTCAGGTAAAAACCGGTGAAATCGATATTCTTATAGGTACCCATAAGATTGTCAACAAAGACATCGTGTTCAAAGATCTAGGATTATTGATCATTGATGAAGAGCAAAAGTTTGGGGTTAAAGTAAAAGATCAGCTCAAAAACCTTCGGGTCAATGTCGATGTGTTGACCTTGACTGCAACGCCCATTCCAAGGACCTTACATTTCTCCTTAATGGGAGCTAGAGACTTATCTATCATTGCAACACCACCACCGAATCGGCAACCGGTCACCACAGAAGTACAAACATTCCAAGAGGAAGTAATCCGAGATGCGATCGCATATGAATTGCGACGAGGAGGACAGGTTTTCTTTGTCCACAATCGTGTGGGAGAGATCGATTCCATTGCGAATTTGATTATGAAGCTAGTCCCAGACGCTAGAGTGGCTGCCGCACATGGACAAATGGATGGAAAAAAACTAGAAAAAATCATGGTTGATTTCATCAATCATGAATACGATGTATTGGTCTCCACGAATATCATCGAATCAGGTCTTGACATTCCAAATGCCAATACAATTTTAATTAATCGAGCTCACATGTTCGGTTTGAGTGATTTGCACCAAATGCGAGGACGTGTCGGTAGAAGTAATAAAAAAGCATTTTGTTACCTACTTACCAGCCCGATGTCGGGGCTTACCGCAGAAGCCAGGAAGCGATTGCAGACCTTGGAAGAATTTTCCGATTTGGGAGATGGCTTCAAAGTGGCGATGAAAGATCTGGATATCAGAGGTGCTGGGAATTTATTAGGAGCGGAGCAAAGTGGATTTATCACCGATCTTGGTTTTGAAATGTATCATAAAATTCTTGATGAGGCTGTTCAAGAATTAAAAGAAAATGAATTCGCCGCGCTCTTCGAAGTAGATCTAGCAGAGAAAGTCAAAGTTCTTGTTCAGGATTGTACCATCGAAACCGACTTAGAGTTATTAATCCCTGAGGAATATGTGGCCAACATCAGTGAGCGTCTTGGGCTTTATTCCAAACTGGATGGAATAAAAGATGAGGAGGCGCTTAGTAAGTTTTCTGCCAATCTTTTGGATCGATTTGGACCGCTTCCAACAGAAGTGGAGGACTTATTGGAGACGGTACGCCTTCGGTGGAAAGCAGAAAAATTGGGAGTTGAAAAACTTACCTTAAAAGGAAATCAAATGAAATGCTATTTGCTGCCTTCTTCTCGAGATGACTTTTATTCCTCAGGTGTTTTCCAAAAAATTATGCGCTTTGCGCAGCTCAACTCGAAGAATTGTAAAATAAAGGAATACAAAAATCGTTTGATTCTTACATTATCAGGTGTTTCAAGTATTTCAAAAGCCCAGGTTAAGCTGAACGAAATGGTGAATTCTTGATTTTATTAAATATTTTACTGGCATAAATATTGCAGTTTCGTAGACTTATTCTATCGGTAACTATCAATTAGAGGTTTATTTAAGCTTTTATGAGTTTAGATCCTCCTCACCAATCATTGGAAGTCGCTGACAATGCATTTATATTGCAGCAATAAACTAGACCTAAACGAACACTTATATGCGTCTGAGTAACAAATCATGGGGAATGTGGGTAGCAACTTTCGCGATTGTTGGAAGTTCTATTTTGACCTCTTGTAACAAAACACCTGGATATGGCAGAAGATCTGCAAATAACCCAGGTAAAAAAAGTGCAACAACAGGTCAAGATTTTTCTTTTGAAGAAAATGATTCGACAAACTTTTTTGTCGCCAAAAATGCAGAACAAATTCCCGGACCAAACTTGAGATTTATCCAAGGTGGTAGAGCGGTTTTAGGTTCGCAGGAAGAAGACATCATGGCATTCCGAGATAATCAGGAGCGTACTGTTACGGTTTCTAACTTCTATTTGGATGAAACAGAAATCACCAATAATGATTACCGTGAATTTCTTTTTGACATGAAGAAGAAAGTAAGCGCGGATTCATTGAAGAAATTAGAGCCTTCAGAAAATGTATGGAAAGGTGCGATGTCATTCAACGACATGTACCAGTCCTATTATTTCAGATTTCCGGGTTTCAATTTCTATCCAGTAGCTGGTGTTTCTTGGAGTCAAGCAAAAATTTATTCAACTTGGAGAACTGATTTTGTTCAGGATCTGGTGAGAAAAGAAAGAGGAATCGATTCCACATTTTCTAAAATTCAGTTAATTGAGCGAGGCGTAGCATTGGCTGATTACCGACTCCCTACTGAAGCTGAATGGGAATATGCAGCTAAAGCAATGATTGGTACACAATATTTGGATGAAAATCAGGAATACGGTCGAATCTATCCATGGGATGGACGAGGAGTGAGAAACCCATATAATGTAAAGCGTAAAGGCAAGCAAGGTGACTTGCTAGCAAACTTCAAAAGAGGTCGTGGTGACTACGGTGGAATCGCGGGCAATCAGCGTAATGATGGAGAAATCATACCTACTAACGTTTATGACATGGCTCCAAATGACTTTGGCCTTTACCACATGGCCGGTAACATGAATGAGTGGGTTCAGGATATTTATCGACCACTTTCCTTCGCGGATTTTGATGATTTGAACCCTGTTAGACAAGATGGTTTCGAAGATGAAGCTGATACTTATGAAACTTCTGTTTTAACAGATGAACTTCGCGTTTACAAAGGAGGATCTTGGAGAGATGTTACTTATTGGTTAGCTCCTGGTACGCGAAGATTTATGCACCAGGATTCTGCTACCAATGATATCGGTTTCAGATGTGCAATGATTTCAATTGGAGAAAAAGGAAAGTGATTTCCACAAAACATAAGATAAACCTTGACCACCAATGGTCAGGGTTTTTTTGTGCTTAATGTATAATAAGATCGTATTTTACATTTCCATCTTTCTCCAAATACCCGCTATCCAAAATTACTTATTCAAGCTGGTAGGACTTTTTTGAAGGAATGGATCCTTAAAAATCTAATCAACCGAAATTCCCTTATTTTGTAAGTTTGGTTTCCTAAAGCTGAGATGGAAAACAAGCGAAAACT
Organism: Planctomycetota bacterium; assembly: GCA_047612305.1. Taxonomy (GTDB): domain Bacteria; phylum Bacteroidota; class Bacteroidia; order Cytophagales; family Cyclobacteriaceae; genus Algoriphagus. Next base: position 51,751 of record JBLGAM010000004.1, read on the forward strand.
AAATCTTGATCACATCCCTTTATTGAATGCTGGTTTTAAAATCAATCTGACTAATCAATGCATAGAAATTTGAGATTTTCCACCTCTAATACGGTAGCTGATTAGCTTTAATGAATCGTTATCTCTAAAAGTTTGTCCCCTTTAGTGGCTTGATAGAAAGTCCGGTGTTGAATTCCTCCTTCTCTGGTATGAGTTAAAGCATTTTATTAAGAGCTGTAGAACTTTCAAAATAGTTTTTCTGAATTTCAATTGCTATCAAATACTGACCATCTTCTTTTGAGTTTGAACTCCTTGAATTTCGGTTTTGCAGAACCAAACCACAACTAATGGAGATGCAACCAGAATCATAATTAACATATAAGACCCAAATGGAACCGAGGCGTTTAATCCAAACCAATCCCCAGTACTTAAAATAATTCCCAAACCAGCTATGCTTTTAAGACTTTCCCAGATCCAAGCCTTGGAATCTTTATCCATCAGTTCAGTGTATGCATAAACTGTCAAAAAGACAAACGCCCCATAAATGAAAATTCCAGGGATACCTATAGTAGCTATATTTCCAAACAAAAAGAAAACATAAAACACGAGCATCAAAAACTGGAAAATGCTCCAACGCATTAAATTTGGAGAAAGCAAGGGGCTGTATTTTTCAAAATTATAAACATCTTCAATCTTCTCAACAGGGTGTTTTTCAGCGACATCAGCAGGCCGCCATCCCAAAGGCATAAACCAAATTTTGAATTTATCCTCCCATTTAGAAGCTCTCCAAGCATCTTTTACCAACAACCATAAATGCATGAAATTGATCTTGATTGGATTCCAAGTTCTTACCGGAGTAGTGACTCCGTAGACTGCCGGCACATTAGCTAGTTCTTCTTGAAAAGTCCCAAAAAGCTTATCCCAGAAAATGAAGATTTGCCCATAGTTCTTATCCAGATAAATGGGATTTATCGCATGGTGTACCCGATGATGAGCTGGAGTGACAATGATGTATTCGAGCCAACCCATGCGCTTGATGTGTTGGGTATGATACCAAAACTGAGCAAAAAGGTGAACCGGGCCAACGACCGCAATCACCTCAGTTGGCACGCCAAGAAAGGCTGCCGGTAAAAGAAAAACAGTGAAAATTCTTACAAATGAGGAGATACTTTGGCGTAAGGCACAGGCCAAGTTAAACTCCTCGCTGCTGTGATGAATGATGTGATTGTTCCAAAAAATATTGTACTCATGATTGATTCGGTGAACCCAGTACCCAGAAAAATCTAATACAATAAAGGCTATCAGAAAGGTCAACCAGCTTGCGCTAACATGAGTCAAGGCCACATGGTCTACAATCCAACCATAAGAAATAATTGCTAAACTCAGTCCCAAGACATCTTTAGTGACATTAGTTACTCCTGAACTTAGACTTGAAAGCATATCATTCAAAGGCACAGTATCGTTTTCTGTGTACCAACCATACCATTTCTCCAATAAAACCAACACCAGAAATGCTGGCATAGCGATCAATAATATCTCTCCGTAAGTCTCCATTATATTTTCTAAACATACTAAAAATACCGAAATAATCTGATTCCAAGCAAATTATTATCCCTTAACATCCACAATCTCCGGTCAAAACTACAGCCTAATTCTAACTCCAGCATTCGCAAATAGCCGTTTGTCTTTCCGAAATCTATATTGGTAAAACTAGTCTGAACATCAGGCACGGACAATTCATAGCTGACATCCACGAATAAAATCCAAATATCCAATCCTGCTCCTGCAAATACTCCCCATACTGGTGAGTTTATGTCATCCTTATTGATATCATCACCTATATCAATCACAAAAAAACCTGATTGCCTCCAAAAAGGCGAAGGGAAGACTTAGAATCTGAATTTCCAATCAGATTACAACCAAGCGCAAAAGGAACTCTGATTCCTTTTAAATCCGCCTTCAAATCCGGTTGAGTTAGGTTGTCCGAAGATGAAAATTCCGCAGATTTACTCTGATAAAAAATTCCAGGTTTTACATATATTTTTTCTCCAAAGGCGACACTAGCACCAAACTGCCAACCAGTTCTACCACTTGCAGTTCCCCCCCCCCACCTTCCATTTTCCACTACATCTGTAAAGTTAAGCCCAACGCCTAGCTTGATTGACTGGCAAATGGATACATGACCCAATCCAAGACACACTAGAATAATTAAGAATGTTTTTTTCATGTCTGGGGTTTGTGGTTTGAATTAGTAATTTGATAAGCAAGTGGTTCAAAATATATTTTGACCACCAAAAGGATGGGATGGAAAACTGGAAGATTACACGTTTATCCTAATTTCTAGCAAAATTTATGTAAAAAAAAGACCACTTATGAATTTTACGTCTAGGTTTATTTGGTAAGTTATATCTTCATTAAAACTAATCGAGTCAGAATATGAAACGGGTAATACTAATTATTATTTCCATTCTCGGGACTTTCTATCAACAAGGAATAGCCCAAACTACATATCAAACTCCCCCAAAAGCTATTGCCGACTTGGTAAATGCGCCAATCACACCTTCTGTCAGCTTTAGCAAAAATGGCGACTGGATGATGCTCCTCGAGCGTGCTGACAATCCGAGTATTGAAGAACTTTCACAGCCAGAACTCCGAATTGCAGGCCTACGAATAAATCCTGCCACCTCTGGACCAAGCCGAGGTCGAGGAGTAGAAAATGTCAAAATTAAAATGACTCTTGGGGGTGAGGAGATCCAAATCAAGGGATTGCCAGCCAACCCAAGTATGGGGGGATTTGCACTATCAAAAGATGAGAAATTCCTTGCTTTCACTCAGACTGAAGCCAATGGAATTAGCCTTTGGGTAGTGGACATGACTTCATTTGAAGCCAAAAAACTAACAGATGCCATACTCAATGAAGTCTATGGTGATGCAATGGCTTGGACTGCTAAGAATGAAATTATCATCAAAGCAGTAAATCCAAACCGAGGAAATATCCCTCAAAAGCCTTCTGCACCAGCTGGTCCAATAATTCAAGAATCTACAGGCGAAGCCTCTCCAAATAGAACCTATCAGGATTTATTGAGCAATCCTCATGACGAAAAACTATTCGCCTTTTTCATAGATTCTCAAATCATGCTTGTGGATCTAAATGGAAATAAACAACCGATTGGTCCCTCCGGGATGATCAAGTCCATAGATCTTTCTCCAGACGGAAAATACCTAATGATTGATCTTATTAAAAAGCCATTCTCCTATTTGGTGCCTGCTTCAAGATTCCCTTATGACGTAGAGATTTGGGAAAAATCTGGAAAAAAAGTAAAAACAGTAGCACAAATTCCTTTGGATGAAAATCGCCCTACTGGATTTGATGCGACTGTTACTGGGCCAAGAAATATCAGCTGGAGAGCTGACAAAGGTGCAATGCTTTACTGGGTTGAGGCGCAAGACGAAGGTGATCCTAGAAACGATGTGAAAGATCGGGAGATCGTTTACACACTGGATGCACCTTTTACAGGCGAGAAGAAAAAGTTAGCTACCACGCCATATCGTTTTGCTGGCATTTCATGGTCAGATGACAACTTTGCGATCATGAATGAGCGTTGGTCAGCAAGTCGGAAAGAAATGAAATCTATCATCAATCCGTCCAACCCTAATCAAGCTAAGCGATTAATCATTGAGCGCTCTGCTGATGATAGTTACAATGATCCAGGAGATCCACTTTTTGTCGAAAATCAATTCGGGAAAAATATACTATTAAGAAACGGAGATTTGATATTCATGACCAGTCAAGGAGGATCTCCTGATGGGAATATGCCTTTCCTTTCCACTTTTGATACTAAAACCAAAGCCCAAAACATCCTTTGGAGATCTGAAGCACCTTATTATGAACGCGTAGTAAAAGTCCTCGATGAATCAGGTTCGGAATTTATCACTTTGAAAGAAAGCACAGATATCCAACCCAACTATTGGCTGGTGAATACGAAAAAGCGAATGGCTCCAATGCAAGTGACGAATTTTGTGCACCCATATGAATCCCTAAAAGGAATCCAAAAACAGCAAGTAACCTATTCCAGAAAGGATGGATTAAATCTCTCTGCAGTCATCTATACCCCTGTAAGCTATGATCCGGCAAAAGACGGCACACTTCCAGTTTTAATGTGGGCTTATCCCAGAGAATACAAATCCAAAGAAGTTGCTGCTCAGGTTAGAGGTTCTAAATATGCCTTTACGCGTCTGAATTGGGGATCGCCGATCTATTGGGTAACTCGCGGATATGCAATTATGGACCAAACTGAAATGCCAATCGTAGGGGAAGGTGACAAAGAACCAAATGACTATTTCTTAGAGCAGTTAGTTTGGAACGCAGAGGCTGCAATAGACAAAATTGTGGATATGGGAATTGGCGATCGCATGCGTATAGCCGTCGGTGGACATTCTTACGGTGCATTTATGACTGCAAACTTGCTTTCCCACACCGATTTGTTTGCCGCCGGAATCGCACGAAGCGGAGCATATAATCGTACGCTGACTCCATTTGGCTTCCAATACGAACAGCGTACCTATTGGGAAGCTCCTGAGGTTTATTTTAATATGTCTCCTTTCTCTTTTGCACACAAAGTGAAAACTCCTATCCTAATGATTCACGGAGAAGCCGATAATAATTCTGGTACCTTCCCGATCCAATCAGAGCGCTACTACAATGCGCTGAAAGGTCATGGAGCTACAGCAAGATTGGTTTTCTTACCAAATGAAAGTCATGGCTATGCAGCACAGGAGTCCATTCTCCACACACTCTGGGAAATGGATACTTGGCTTGAAAAGTATGTAAAAAATAAAAACACATTGGACAAATCGAAATAAGGCCCAAAACATAAAACCCCACTCAAGTCAATCTGAGTGGGGTTTTTACTTTTTAAGTCTAATTCGAATGATGTTTATCGAGCTGTACTAAATGAATCAACCAAGATCTGCTCCCCACATGAAGATTAAAAACAAGACTCCTAATGCAATTCGATAGTAACCAAATGCCATAAATCCATGATTGGATACATATTTCAAAAACAGCTTCACTGCTATCCATGCTGTGATAAAAGCAACTACCAGACCAATTCCCATAAATGAAATTTGCTCAGTGGTCATCGTCAAATCGCTTTTCAACAAATCATATCCTGATGCAGCGATCATCGTCGGCACTGCCAATAGGAAGGAAAACTCAGTAGCCTGTTTTTTATCAAGACCATTAAATACACCTCCAATAATTGTGGCCGCGGCTCGAGAAGTACCCGGTACCATTGACAGACACTGAAAAAGCCCAATGAAGAAGGCATTTTTATAGGAAATATCTTCCACTTCAGCTAGGTCAGTTTCTGAATTGACTACTTTTTTATCAATGAGAATCAAAACGATACCACCCAAAATCAGTGAAACCGATACCACAATTGGGTTAAAGAGGTAGGCCTTGATGTACTCATAGGCCAAAAGCCCAACAATCGCTGTGGGAATAAATGCAGCCAGCAACTTGAAATAGATTGTCCATCCCCTGAAAAACCGCTTAATATACATCAGCGCAATCGCTAGAATCGCCCCAAGTTGGATCCCTATTTCAAAGGTTTTGACAAATTCATCCTCATGGATATTCATTGCCGCTGAGGCCAAGATCATGTGACCTGTAGATGAGATTGGTAAAAATTCTGTTAAGCCTTCGATGATGGCGATAATGATGGATTGAAAAAGAGTCATGGGCGTTTGATAATTCTAGGGGTAAAGTTAATAATCCCATTCAAAGCTTCAGACATCACTTCGAAGATTGAATCAAATTTTGATAGGCTGCTTTGTTCTATAATTTCTTGGATAATCCAAGACCAATGCTAGTCACGATATAAGCTGACCATCTGAAATCCTGCTCAAGACACCGAATACTTCCCGACCATTTCGGATTTCTACCCCATATTCAATTGTTAATTTTATCAAGATGACGCTTTCTTTTCCAGAGAATTCTTTTCCTACACCCAAAGAAATCTCCTCGCGTTCACTTGGCTTGTACACACCCGTGATAGCTGTTACTACTGGGCGCGCTCGCTCTAGAATTTCTCCTTCTTCATTTTCAATAAAGAAATTTTCATTCAAAAACTTTTTGATATAGGCCAATCGCCCAACGCTCACTCAACCAGTAATTATAATCAAAGGCAAATGAGAGAACGGTTAGAAATTCTTTGTCTCCCTCGGAATTTCGCCCTTGGCCGATTCGAGCATGACCAATGACAAAAGCAATGCTATGCTTACTTTCAATTTCACTTTTCTTCAGATTCAGATTGCGCAAACGCGCTAAAAATGAGAAATTAAAAAAACCTACTAAAAAAGCATGTATCATAGAAAAACGATTTTATGCTAATCAAAGATAACTTTTGTCGTAATCCTAATCAACTAGCGCCTGCAAGGATTGATCAAAAAAAGCAAGGATTATATGTGGGATTCAGAATTAAGTGTTGGTTTTATTAACCCTCCACCAAATGGATGTTCCTGAAATATTTTTTAACTTTTAGACTTAAATCACAGCTAATCAAATGATGAAAAACATTTTTGACGCGAAAATAGCAAATGAATTAATCGCAAGAATCAATACATTAAATCCAGATACTTCTGCACTTTGGGGTAAGATGACGGTAGATCAGATGCTTGCCCACAGTATCGTCGCATATGATATGGCCTATACGGATAAGTATCCAAAGCCAAATGCTTTGATGCGGTTGATGTTTAAGACATTTGTGAAAAATGGAGTAGTTAATGAAACGCCTTATCCAAAGAATTCAAGAACTGCACCGGCATTTATTATATCCGATCGACGAAATTTTGAAAAGGAAAAGGCAAGATTAATTGGCTACCTAGCCCAAACAAGAGATCTGGGAGCTTCACATTTTGAAGGCAAAGAATCACTTTCTTTCGGACCATGAGTGCTGGAGAATGGAATAATCTTTTCTATAAACACCTTGATCATCATTTGACCCAGTTTGGCGTATGAACTATCCTGCAAAATCCATCCGTCCTTTCATAGGAGCGAAAAATTATGCAGATAGTATTCGCTTCTATACCACCTTGGGATTTACTGTTCATTCACTTGGCCCGCAGATGTCAGTGGTGCATGTGAATGAGCAGATTTCTTTCTATTTACAAAATGCTTTCGTAAAAGACTGGGTGGATAATACCATGCTTTTTTTGGAGGTAGAAGATATTCAACACCATTGGGAGGCAATTAAAGTACTTGGTCTTCCTGATAAATTTCCTGGTGTTCGCATTTCCGCTATTCAGATCAAAGAATGGGGAAGTGAATTTTTTCTTCACGACCCAAGTGGAATACTTTGGCACTTTGGTGTTTTTAAATCTTAGTTTTTTCTAACTTTATAAGAGCCAGTGCGTAAATGCTTTAGACCTTAAACTTTCTCAATTATGAAAACGCTCCTTGCTTCCTTTTTTCTGGTTTTTTTGACCAGCTCTGTCCTTTTTGCACAGGAAAATTCCGATCGCAGGCAGGATATGAATAAATTTCTGTCTAAAAACTTAATATACCCTGTTGAAGCTCGCTCAAATGAAGTAGAGGGCTTGGTGGTAATTCAAGTGATTTTTGATGAGCAAGGGCAACCGATAAACACAACAGTGATTTCTGGAAATAATTTATTGGTTGAGGAGGTAACGCGAACAGTAACCGCCCTCACCCAAAACTGGAATCCCGAATACCTAGGCGATCGACCTAGGGCTGACTCTTACCTAATGAGCTTTCAGTTCAAAATAGTAAAGGAGGAGAACAGTTCCACGGAAATAAAGCAAATGCCAATGAAGGAATATGCTGATCTTATGCAAAATCCAGAAAAGCTATTGAACCATGGCTTAGAAAACAATCCGTATAACTTCAAATTATATCAAGAGCGGGCAGAATTATATACCTCCTTGAACTTACCAGTTCTGGCAGAGAAAGACTTGATGCTTGCGGAGTATTTCAAGCAAAAGATGCTGACTGAAGTAGTTATAGTAGGCTACCAAGTCAAAAATAAAAGCCTTTCCGCTTTAGATTAAAGCTTTTCAGCGTAACGAAGGGAAGAAAACGATTGATTTTCTTCCCTTTTTTTCTGTTAACCTATGAGATTCCGAATAGCCGATTCATGAATCAAACCTGCTGAAATACTTAAAAACGAGCTTAATCTGGCTAATTTTTTCACTAGAGCAAGCTTTACTTTAAGAACTCATCCTTTTACGATCTATCAGATTTAGTTAATATTGTACACTAGTAGCAACCTTAGTTAATCCTTGTCTTTAATTTCCCGCCGTTTTTCTATCCTGATTTCCTTTCAGTTTTTTAGCCAAGTAATGGCTCAAGATGATAGTCCATTCAATTTCTCCGAACCAAAAGTTCCGGCTGATTTCGTCTTATCTGAAATCATTAGCTCCCCCAAAGAAGCAGCAAGAGCACGAAAAGAAGGCGGAGTGGTTTATCAAATCAAAATAGATTCCTCTGGTAATTTGGTAAGCTCCAAACTCGTTGAAGAAACTCATCCAATCTTTAAGGAAGAAGCCCAAAAAGCAATGAAATACTTGGGAGAAAGTTGGTATCCGGAATTATTGGGATTAAAAGCTCCCGGAGAAAATTCTTTAGTAGTGATGATATTTGCTAATTTAAACCTACAAGTAGATCCTGCTGATCGACTTGCGCAAGCCAGTCGATTAATTGATAACGGAAAAGCTGAAAAAGCAATTCCAATTCTCACTCGATTAATTGAAGACTATCCCTATGGGGAAGAATACTACGAAACAAAAGCAAAGGTATTTGCTCTAATTCGTGAAAACGAGGAATTTAAAAAAGATACGCAACAGATCTTCAATTTAGAAAAACGGTCTTGATCGACTTAACAACATTCACTTATAGCACTAGATCCAAGGTTCCAATTTCCTTTTAATCCCTATTATGAATCTTTTATTTTACCTAATATTTCTTCAATTCCTTAACCCCGTTCCTCCTTTAGACCCAAGCGAGAAACTTACTAATTTAATTATTAAAAACCTTAGATATCCAGCCCAAGCTCGTGTAAATAAAGAAGTAGGAATTGTTTTAATTTCATTAAAAATTGACGAAAAGGGGGAATTAGATAGCGTCTTTGTATTGGAAAACCCAAGTGAGTTATTGACTTCAGAGTCACTTAGGTCTATTGCTTTACTAAAGGCTAATTGGGAGTCAGAAATGTTGGGAAATAATGAATTCAACAAAAAATACCTAATGAGCTTTCAGTTTTTATCAGAGGGTACCGATCCAATCACAAAAGAACAAATTGAGCAATTAATTGTAAAAGAAAAGTACGAAAAAGCTTTGGCTCACCTAAATTTCAAAACAGCTTTACACCCATATAGCTACGAATGGCTAGAATTGCGATCTAAGATCTATTTTCAATTAGGGGAATCCGTTAAATTTCAGACTGATTATATGAAAGCGAAAAGCTTGAAAAGAGAAATTTTAGCTTCCTTTGTTATTACCGCTTTTGGCGGATAACAAGTCAAAAAATTACGATGAAAAAACAAACCTTATTTTTAATTTTAGTCTTAAACTCCATGCTCCAATCTTGTGACGGAGAATCTCAAACAAAAGAAAATATTAAATCAGAAATTGTTTACGCGGAAAAAAGTATACCAGATCAAGAACACAACTCTATGAATTCACTCGATTGGAATGGAACTTACAAAGGTGTTTTACCATGTGCGAGTTGCGAAGGAATTGAGACAATCTTGACCCTAAATTCTGATCAAAGCTATGTCTTAATTACAAATTATTTGGGAAGAAATGACGCTTTAGAGCAAGAGAAAAGAGGTGAATTCTCTTGGAATGAGGATAGTTCTATTATCACTTTAACCAATATCAACTCCGGTCCAAATCAATACAAAGTTGGAGAAAACCGAATTTGGCATCTAGATGAGACTGGTGAAATAATCACTGGAGATCTGGAAGACCATTACGTTTTGACAAAGTCCTTATGATTATTTAAACCGAACGATTTTTCCATGCGCCTTGGAAGTCATTTCCTTAGGAATCACTTCAGTAATTTGATTGAAAAGTAGTTCAACCAATTTTTGCTTCAAAAAGCTTCGATTCAATATTATACTCACTTCTCGAATCGGGGCTATGCCTTTGAAAGGTCTTAATCGGCCTCTTTCCTCTTTTGATAACTCCAAAGTCGCCAACTCTGGCAGTAAAGTCACCCCTTGATAGCGATTTACCATATTTTTCAAACCTTCCAAAGATCCACTTTCGTAATGAAAATTCGTTGGACCGCTCATCGTCTGATCGCATAGGTTGAGTACCTGATCTCGGAAGCAATGCCCTTGCTGTAAAACCCAAAAATCTTCCTTTTTGACTTTCGTGGGATCAAAAAACTCTTCCCTCAACAAGGGATGATCTTGGGATAGGTAGGCATAAAATTTCTCGTAAAACATAGGCTTCTCCAAAATTCCTGTTTGGTCCAACGGAGTGACCACGATCCCCAAATCCAACTCATCATTTTTAAGCTTTTTGACCACTTCTTCTGTGACCATTTCCTGTACCACAAGGTTTACTTTAGGGTATTTTTCGACAAAATTTCTAATAAATAGGTGAAGTAAATAGGGTGCGAGCGTCGGAATAATACCAAGTTTGACCACACCTGAAATATCCCCTTTCAGGTGAGCTACAAGTTCGAAAATGCCTTTGCTTTCAGACAAAACTCGTTTTGCTTGTGCTATGATTTGAACTCCAATCTCGGTTGGAATAACAGGCATTTTGCTTCGATCAAATAGGATTACACCCAGGTCACGCTCCAGTTTACTCAATTGAGCACTTAGCGTGGGTTGCGTGACAAAACAGCTTTCTGCGGCATTTCCAAAATGCCTGTGTTTATCCACAGCGATAAGGTATTCGAGTTGTTGGATCGTCATAGGAGTCTAAAGTATTAAAAATCGAAAAGAGTTTCCAAATGGGCTTTTTCCCATTCGTCAAATTCTACAAACTTAATTTCACTAAAGCCAAGAAAAGCTGTAAATTATTCCCACTCAATTCATTAAACCTAAAATCATGAGCAAGCCCTCTTTTTCAAGAAGAAAATTCCTCGCCACTTCCCTGCTTACTACGGCCGGACTTGGTGCACTCCCACAGCTCTCTTTCGGAGCTAGTGCAAACACATTAAAATTTAGAGATACCTCAAAGGTTCGTTTAGGATTCATAGGAGTCGGTCGGCAAGCAATGGGCTTATTGGGAAATTTTATGAAAAACCCCAATGTAGAAGTTATGGCTGCCGCAGATGTTTATAAAATCAAACTAGATCGGTTTAAAATCCGAACAGAAAAACTCTATGCTGATCGAGGGGGCAAAGCGGGAGAAATAGGCCTTTATGCCGATTACAAAGATCTCCTTAAAAGAAGCGATGTGGACGCAGTAGTAATCGCTTCTCCAGACCACTGGCATGCCTTGATGGCCATTCATGCTTGTAAGGCAGGTAAGGATATTTACTTAGAAAAGCCACTGACATTCACCATCAAAGAGGGTCAGGAACTAGTGAAATCAGTTCGATCCAATGGAATCGTCTTAGGGGTAGGAAGTATGCAACGTGCTGGTGCGAACTTCCAACACGCAGTTCGAATGGTTCAAAAAGGCTATTTGGGGAAGATTTCAACCGTCTATGCAAACGTGGGCACACCTCCATTTCCAAAAGAAATTGATTTTGAGATACAGGCTGTTCCTGCAGGGTTGGATTGGAAAACATGGAACGGACCAATTCCGGCAGTTCCCTATTTCCCAGATCTCAATCCTCCGATAAGTCTTAATCCTGAGGAGAATGAGAAAGCTTGGGGAGCTTGGCGCTGGTACAAGAAAACCGGTGGAGGATTGATGACTGACTGGGGAGCTCACATGTTTGATATTGCCCAGTGGGGAATCGGAATGGATCGTAATGGTCCGGTAGAAGTAATTGTGGATAAAGAGGAAGAGCCCATGAAATACCGCTATGCAAATGGAATCGAGATGATCGTCTCACCCTTTGATGGTTCTACGAGACAAGGAGTAAAATTTATTGGAGAAAAAGGATGGATTACGGTTTCAAGAGGGAATTATGCTACTTCAGTAAAGGAATGTGAAATGAGTTTTGACAAAGAACAATTGGGTTTTTCGCCTCATCATGTAGATTTTATTGATTCAGTGTTGATGCGAAAGGACCCAATCGTACCTGTAGAAGTGGGTCATAGTACTTGTACCGTTTGTACGATTGGAAATATTGCCCATGATTTGGGTAGATCCTTAAAGTGGGATCCAATTGCCCAAGTATTTATTGGAGATGCCGAAGCAAACTCTCGATTGCATTACAATTATGAAAATGGGCTAGCGCTATAATTTTAATTAACTATTAGAGTCCAAAGGCATCAAAATTTAATTTTGATGCCTTTTTTTAATCCTATTCCATTAAATTGTGTTAAATCTAAAATTCCCTGACATGAATCCTATTCAAAGCCTTTCGGTACATCTTTACACTAGTTCGAGAGTTCTAATTCAATTAATCCAAAGTAGGTTGAATGAGTTTGGATTGACTTATCCACAGTATTTGGTTTTGGAAGTGTTATGGAAAGAAGATGGTTTGCGTGTCAATGAAATCGGTAAGAGACTTGAATTGGATTCTGGAACCTTGACTCCTCTCCTAAAAAAACTCGAAGCCATGAACTTCGTGAAAAGGCAACGAGGTGAAGCCGACGAGCGAACAGTGACTGCAGAATTAACCTATCCGGGCAAATCCCTTCAAAGCAAAGTAAGGGCTAGCTTAGCCAGCTTTGATGAATTGCTTCAGGGATTTCCCGATCTAGCCATAGATCCCCTAAACCAAAACCTCGCTGAGTTGTTAGAAAGTCTGAAATCATTAAAAAATTCAGATAATGGAAAAACTTAATATTGATTACACAGCAGTAGCAATTAACACTGGCGGAAGAAAAGGTCATGTAAAAACTGATGATGGATTGCTAGATTTTGATGTCACTATGCCAAAGGAGATTGGCGGAGAAGGTGGAAAAACCAATCCAGAGCAACTTTTTGCAGCTGGATATGCTGCCTGTTTTGGTGGTGCTTTAGGAGCTGTGGCTGGTAAGGTCAGTTTGCGAGATTCTGAGATAAAAGCAAAAGTTCATCTTGGAAATTACGGTCCAGGATCATTTGGCTTAGCTGTGGATATCGAAGTAAAAATCCCTCATGCTTCATCCTTGGAAGAAGCCCAAAAATTAGTCGATGCAGCACATCAAGCTTGTCCTTACTCAAAAGCAACTCGGGGAAATATCGAGGTGAATGTGACGGCAGTAGCCTAATCCTATTATTATTGGAATAAGAAAGGCTAGGAAAATCCTAGCCTTTCTTATTTATTCTGGTTCAAATCTTTAGACTTGGATTTTTTCTCTCTTCGCAATAATCTGGCTTTTTTATTCCGATGTTCCTATCACATTTTCATCACTGATTGAGAGGTCGAAATTCAAGCCTATTGGATATATCAAATCACTACGACCCCTTTACCCAACATTTTTCTGTCTAATAATGCCTGCAAGGCATCCGGAGCTTCTGATAAAGAATATTGCTTGCTTATATGCTGGTGAATTTTCCCATCCTTAATCCACTGAACTAGCTGCCCAATGTTTTGAAAGTTTTGACTAGATTCAAGTTTGGAAAACTGTCCCCAGAATACGCCCATAATGGCACAGCCTTTCAGCAAAGGAAGATTCATCGGGATTTTTGGGATTTCACCATTCGCAAAGCCGACGATCAGGTAACGCCCTTTCCAGGCAATTCCTCGTAGTGCAGCTTCTGTATAATCTCCACCTACTGGATCGTAGATTACATCCACCCCTTTTCCTACAGTCAATTCTTTGATCCGAGTTTTCAGATCTTCAGTGGAATAATTGATCGTTTCGGAAGCACCTTTTTCACGGCAAAGCGCAAGTTTTTCATCAGAAGAGGCCGCAGCAATGACTTTGGCTCCCATCACATTTCCTAATTCTACAGCAGCTAGTCCAACTCCACCGGCAGCGCCTAGAACTAGCAATGTTTCTCCAGGCTGGAGATTTGCCCGATCTTTCAACGCATGAAAAGATGTGCCATACGTGTATAAAGTAGTCGCAGCAATCTCCAGGGTTAACCCCGGAGGCATAGCAAAAACTCGATCAATATCTACTGCCACTTTTTCTGCAAAGCCTCCCCAGCCACAAAGTGCCAACACAGATTGCCCGACTTGGAATTGGGTTACTCCTTCACCTAAGGATAAGACTTTCCCCGCCACCTCACCACCTGGTGAGAAGGGAAGCTCGGGTTTGAATTGATACTTATTTTGAATGATCAAAGCATCTGGGAAATTAACCCCACAAGCCGCTACAGCTATCAAGATTTGGCTTGGTCCCAGCAAAGGATCCAAAACATCTCTTAAAACAAGATTTTTTGGAAGCCCGAATTCTTCGCACAGTATTGCTTTCATAATAATTGATTTATGCCACTAAGGCTCTTAAGTAAAAATAGAATAAACTTATTTTAAAAGCCCAAAACTTTAGTGTATTCGGAACTTCGTGGCGAGTAAACCGAAACTTAGTGACTTTGTAGCCTAAAAAATCAAATCCCTTAGGCATTTACTTCCGAAAAGGATAATTTTGAGGGCTTTACTAAAATATAAAATTCTTTTATGGCTGTTAACGATTTTATCCATTCCAATAAAGATCGATTTCTCAACGAATTACTCGATTTACTCCGCATTCCTTCCGTAAGTGCTGATCCTAAATTCAAAAACGAGGTCTTTGCTGCGGCAGAATTTGTCAAAAATTCCCTTGAGAAAGCAGGCGCTGATGCCGTAGAAATCTGTCAAACAGCAGGCTATCCAATTGTGTACGGAGAAAAAATAATTGACCCAGCCTTACCAACAGTTTTGGTATATGGGCATTACGATGTGCAGCCGGCTGACCCCTATGAACTTTGGGATTCTCCTCCGTTTGAGCCAGTAATAAAAAACACTAAAATCCATCCTGAAGGTGCCATTTTCGCAAGAGGATCAGCAGATGATAAGGGTCAATTTTATATGCACGTGAAAGCATTCGAAGCCATGATGGCAGAAAATGACTTGCCTTGTAATGTAAAATTCATGATCGAGGGAGAAGAAGAAGTCGGTTCAGATAATTTAGATAAGTTCGTTATTGAAAATAAAGAGAGGCTGAAAGCTGACGTCATTCTGATCTCTGATACACACATGATCTCAATGCAGAACCCATCGATTACTGTTGGACTTCGTGGCATGGCTTATATGGAAGTGGAAGTAACAGGAGCAAATCGTGATCTCCATTCTGGCACTTATGGTGGTGCAGTGGCTAATCCAATCAATATCCTTTGTGACATGATCTCTTCGATGAAAGATGAAAACAATCACGTCACCATTCCGGGCTTTTATGATAAAGTACAAGAGCTCACTGAAGCTCAGCGAGCCAGATTAAACGAAGCTCCTTTTAGCCTAAATGAATACAAAGAGAAACTAGACATTGCCGATGTGGAAGGCGAAAAAGACTATACCACCATTGAGCGAATCGGAATCCGTCCAACGTTAGATGTCAATGGAATTTGGGGTGGCTATATTGGAGAAGGAGCTAAGACCGTTTTGCCATCCAAAGCTTCTGCTAAAATCTCCATGCGACTGGTACCAGATCAGGACTGGAGAGAAATAGCAACCATTTTCGAAAATCATTTCAAATCCATCGCACCTGCTTCAGTTAAAGTAAAAGTGAAAGCGCATCATGGCGGTGCTCCAGCAGTAGTTTCAGATTCGTCACTAGGATATCAGGCTGCAGAGGCTGCAATGGAAGAAACATTCGGTAAACGCCCTATCCCAACACGTGAAGGAGGTTCCATACCGATTGTCGCTTTGTTCCAAAAGGAACTAGGATCAGATCCTATTTTGTTTGGCTTTGGACTGGATACGGATGCACTTCACTCACCGAATGAACATTATGGAGTGAAGAACTATTTTATCGGTATTGAGACGATTGCGGCTTTCTTCAAGCATTTTAGAAAGCTTAGCAAATAGTAGTTATTTGCGATTAGGGGGAGACTAAAGTTTTCCTCAATCAATTCCTTTCAAAATTATTTTCATTTAGAAACGACTTGCGTTGACCCAAAATAGATTTACACATTTGCCGAGGATTAAGATTGGTTTGCTTTTGCTCCCTCT